>JAOACY010000021.1 GCA_026417615.1 Clostridia bacterium | reverse complement strand
GCAGGCAACGCCCAGGCTACAGTTTCATTCACAGCCCCTGCAAGCAACGGAGGAAGCCCCATTACACACTATACCGTAAAGGTGTTTAAAAACGGCAGCGAGCAGCCTTCACTTTCCACTACAGGCGCTGCAACCACAATTGCGGTTATAGGCCTTGAAAATGATGTGACCTATACCTTTAAAGTGTTCGCCACAAACTCAGCGGGCAGCGGCCCTGACTCAGATGAGTCCAATGCGGTAACTCCGGCCGCTCCCGTAACCCCTCCCGTTTTTTCAGCTACAGTGCCTGATGCGCCGCACGGCATAAACGCTATAGCCGGAAATGCGTCTGCAATAATCAGCTTCAGGGCTCCTGCATTTGACGGAGGAACTCCTGTTGCCTCATACACCGTAAAGGTATATAAGGCGGGTGTTCTGCAGGACATCACAGCAAGAGGGGGAAGCAGCCCTATAACCATAAACGGTCTTGCAAACGGAGCTCGATACACCTTCAGGGTATACGCAACCAACCTAATAGGAAACAGCCCAGATTCCGCCGAGTCGGAAGTGGTTGTTCCCACAGGCGCACGGCTTGTGGCTAACGGAAATGAAATAGTTGGCGTCAAAATAAAGGTTGAAAAGGATTTGGAAAACAGCTCCTATATCTATAGAGGCGTCGACATAGCAATATTTGAGGACGCAAACGGAAACGGCAGCTTTACTTTAAGAAATGACCTTTCAAGAAGAATACTTACAAGCTCGACCTCCTTCAATATTTCGCTTGGAAATCCCGACAGCTACGACCCTTCAAAAATATACAAGGTGGTCTACAGGATATTGTACTCTTCAAGCGCATCTGGCCCTATTCTGACAAAGAGCTGGGAGACAGTAAAGGACGGCGGGCAGGAAATAATTTTCAGCAAGCTTGAGGCAGGCACGACCGCAATTCCGGCAAATCCCGCCGGCAATTCGGCAGCCAGCTCCGGCACAAAACCTGGAGCAAAACCCGTCGCAAACCCAGGCAACCCTGCAAAAGGCTCTGAGGCTTCAGGAATAAAAGTAACCGCCGAACCGGAAAACATTGCAGCCTCAAAAACAGAAAAGGTTGATAACCGCCTGGTGTCAACAATAATGCTGGATGATAAAAAAATACAGCAAAAAATAGCAGAAGAAAAGCCTAACGCAACATTTGCAATTCCTTTTGCGGAACAAACCGATTCGGCTGTAGGCAGGCTTAACGGACAGACGGTCAAGGCAATGGAAGCCAAGGCTGCCGTGCTAGAGCTTGTCGTCCAGAATGCGGCTTATGTGGTTCCCGCCGCACAAATAAACATTGACAGGGTGTCTGAAAAGCTTGGCAGCAAAATCGAGCTGAAGGACATTCTGGTAGACATTAAAATAAGCCAGTCGAATGAACAAACTGAAAAAATAGTATTAAGCACGGCACAAAAGAGCAAATACGAGGTTGTGGTAAAACCCGTCGAATTTGAAATCAGTTGCACTTACGGAGAAAAGACAGTGAACGTCACCGCATTCAACAGCTATGTGGAAAGGCTCATTGCATTGCCCGAAGGCGCAGACCCGGCAAAAATAACAACCGGAATAGTGTTGAACAAGGACGGCAGCTTTTCACATGTGCCCACAATAATAACTGTCATCGACGGAAGATACTACGCTAAAATCAACAGCCTGACCAACAGCGCATATTCGGTAATCTACAGCCCTAAGTCCTTCAAGGATTGTGAAGGCCACTGGGCAAAAAAGGCAATCGACAACATGGCTTCAAGGCTTGTGGTAAGCGGGGTTGACAATGAAAAATACGAGCCTTCAAGGGATATAACAAGAGCTGAGTTTTCTGCAATTATGGCAAGGGCCCTTGGAATAATGCGGGTAAATGCAGGCAAGGACAATTTTGCCGATGTGAATTTAGGCTCATGGTATTACGACGCGGTGTCAACAGCTTATGAATACGGGATTATAAAGGGCTTTGGAAACGGCAGGTTTGCCCCTGACGAAAAGATAACACGCGAGCAGGCAATGTCTATGATTGCAAGGGCCATGAAGCTTACAGGCTTAAAGCCTGACTTGAAAGCAGAGGAAGCCAAGGCCCTGCTTGAAGACTTCAAGGATTCCACCCAAAGCGCGGAATGGGCGGCGGCAAGCATAGCCGAATGCATAAAAGCCGGCGTTGTTTCCGGAAAGGATGGAAAGAGGCTCTCTCCCAAGGACAATATAACCAGAGCCGAGGTTGCCGCAATAGTCGAAAGGCTGCTTAAGAAATCTAATCTGATAGACTAGCAAATACACAACCTTATTCAAATTATATAACAGCTGTTTCTTTATGAAACAGCTGTTTTTTCTTTAATCAAACTTGATTCTACTGCAAAAACAGCTTTTCTTGAAGCAAGATGCATAAATCACTCACCGAAGTTGCAGTAATTCCGATGCCAAAATGCCACGGATGGCATTTTGAGCATAACGTGACAGGATGTCACATTGATGCGAGCGAGGA
>JAOACY010000019.1 GCA_026417615.1 Clostridia bacterium | reverse complement strand
AACCGGCAAACCAATTATTCTTGTTCTTCTTTCAGGAAGCGCCCTGGCGGTCACATGGGCTGACGAGCACATAGATGCAATTATTCAAGCCTGGTACCCGGGAGCAGATGGCGGAAAGGCTCTGGCATCTTTGATTTTTGGAGAATACAGCCCTTCGGCAAGACTTCCCGTGACCTTCTACAAGACAACAGAGGAGCTTCCCGATTTCAGGGATTATTCCATGAAAAACAGGACTTACAGGTACATGCAAAACGAGGCTTTATACCCCTTTGGGTATGGACTTAGCTATACAAAATTCGAGTACGGCAGCATCAAGCTTGACAAAGAAACCCTTCAGGCAGGTGAAGATCTTGTGTGCAGCGTAAAGGTAAAGAATAAAGGCACCTTCGAGTCCGGAGAGGTTGTTCAATTATACCTAAAAGATGTGGAGGCAAGCGTTGAAGTTCCCAGATGGCAATTAAGGGGCATAAAGAAGCTGCACCTTAAGCCCGGAGAGGAAGCCACAGCCGAATTCCGCCTGAAACCTGAGGACATGGCACTTGTTGACAATGAAGGCAGGCACATTCTTGAGCCAGGAAAATTTGAGATTTTTATAGGAGGAAGCCAGCCTGACGCAAGAAGCCTGGCTCTTACCGGAAGCAAGGTCCTGAAGGCTGAATTTGATGTCTTTGGCGATGCTCTTGTTATAGATAATTAGCAGTTGCCCCCTCTTGAATTTTCATTTAGAATTTAATTGGGGGCGATTTTTATGATTATTGATGGAATGCATGAAAAGGAGCTTTTTACTGAGAACTGCCCTTTTAGGGTTGTCATGAATATATCTGAAAATTTTGTATATCCTTTACACTGGCATAACGCTGTTGAGATAATTTATGCCCTTGAAAACGGCTATGACATTACAGTTAACAACATGGAATATCACCTGGATGAAAAAGAAATACTTATTGTCGCAGCAGGAGACGTTCATGGCTTTAATACACGGAACAACTCAGGCAAGAGGGTATTTGTCCAGTTCAACATGCTGCCTTTTGAAGGTTTGGGGAATTTAAACATTATTAAGCCCTTTGTGTCTAAGACCAGAAAAATACAGCTTTGTTCCCTAAAGTATTTGCACTCAGAACTTGAATCGCAGATCCTCAGAATGATTGCCGAGTACGAAAAGAAGGATTTTGCATACGAGCTTTTCCTCAATGCAAGACTATATGACATACTTGTCGTTCTGTCACGTAATATTATTAACGATTCTCTTATTAAAGAGCCTCAAGACCATATCAAAAGAGTATATGGCCTTGAGAAAATCAACCGCGCTTTTAAATACATTGAAGAAAACTACCATCTTGACATAAGCCTGAAGGATGTGTCAAAAGCTGCCGGATTCAGCGAATTCCACTTCTCACGAATTTTTAAGGATATCACTGAAAAGAGCTTCCTGAACTATCTTAATGAGTACAGAATAAATAAAGCGGAAAAACTGCTGATGAATACGGATACAACCGTAACTCAGGCGGCTTTTGCCTCAGGCTTCAACAGTGTGGTTACCTTTAACAGGCTTTTTAAGAAAATCAAAGGCTGCACTCCTTCAGACTTTAAAAAGCTATATTGCTAATAGCCGATAAAGCTTCGGATATTCCTTAAATCCACACCAAAATAAATCCATCTGAACCCGATCCATGTCCAGCCATCCGCAGACCTTCTGCCTACATGGGTTTTTGCAGTATAATCAAGGCTTTATTCTTCACTATCATGACAGGCGGGATTTGAAATCATCATACCCGAATTTTTTTACAACCTTTATGCCATGAGCTTCATTGTAAAGTGCGATTGAAGGCAGGTTCACACCATTGAAGGTATTGTTCTTAACCATTGTATAATGTGCCATATCGCAGAATACAAGCTTGTCTTTTGGCTTCAAGGGCTGCTTGAAGGAGTAGTCCCCTATAATATCCCCCGCAAGGCAGGTATGGCCTCCCAATCTGTATGTATAAGGGAAATCGCCCGGTTTACCGGCATCGATAATGTTCGGTCTGTAAGGCATTTCGAGAACGTCCGGCATGTGACAGGCTGCCGAAGCATCCAGTATCGCAATCTTCATGCCATTTTCAACAATATCGAGAACGGTTGAAACAAGGTAGCCGGTATTTAGAGCAATCGCCTCGCCCGGCTCCAGATACACCTGAACCCCGTATTTATCCTTAAAGTACATTATGCAGCGGATAAGCGTTTCAATGTCGTAATCCTCTCTGGTAATGTGGTGTCCGCCGCCCATATTGAGCCATTTCATTTTACTGATATATTTCCCGAACTTTTCGTCTACCACTTTTATGGTACGCTCCAGTGTGTCTGAGTTCTGCTCGCACATGGTGTGGAAATGCAGACCGTCGATTCCGTCAAGCATATCGGGCCTGAAATTTGCCAAAGTTACTCCCATCCTGGAATTGGCATAACACGGGTCATATATCGGAGTCTTCAATTCAGAATATTCCGGGTTTATCCTTATGCCGCATTCAATTTTCTTCTTAGCAAAGCTCTTTACCTTATCCTTATACTTGCTCCACTGACTGAAGGAATTGAAGACAATGTGATCGCTGTACTTTAAAATTTCGTCAAATTCTTCTTCTATGTATGCCGGTGCATAGACATGGACTTCCTTTCCCATTTCCTCAAAGCCAAGTCTGGCTTCAAACAAAGAGCTGGAGGTCACGCCTTTCAAATACCTGCCAATTAAAGGGTACACCGAAAACATGGAAAACCCTTTCTGAGCAAGCAGAATACTGCATCCCGTACGTTCCTGTACGGAATGCAGTATTTCAAGATTTCTAACAAGCAGCCTCTCGTCAACAATATAGCACGGAGAAGGCAGTGCGGCAAAATCTATATTCATCCCTGTACCTCAATCCAATAGTGTCGGTGAAAATTCCTCTTTCCATGGCAAGCCATGTTTATTCAGGGCTTCCATAAAAGGATCAGGATCGAATTCCTCAACATTGTATACGCCAGGCTTCATCCAGATACCCTTAATCATAAGCATTGCACCTATCATGGCAGGAACGCCAGTT
>JAOACY010000090.1 GCA_026417615.1 Clostridia bacterium | reverse complement strand
GATGGCCTCGGTATACTTCTTTTTAGCAATACAAATCGAGGTGCCTTTCTTTTGCATGTCACTTCTCATAACGATGCACCGCAACGGTGTTTTTTAAAAAATTCCTGATGGGAATTATATTCAAGATGACTATTCGTGATTTTACCGTGGAATTGATAGCTGGTAATATTTAATGTTGTGCTGCTATAGTGTATAATATGAGTAAGAATACAAAGGAATAGCACAATGAAGATAATATACAGGGCATAATACCATTTCCTTGGTATTATGCCCACTAAAGAATATATTAAAGAGAGTTTAGGAGGTGGTCCCGTGGAACGGAATACAAAGACTATAGGCACTGCTGAACATGTTTATACGATTGAAGAGATTAGGATAATTGTAAGTGAAATTGCAAAGCTGTATGGGGTTGAAAGAGTTACTTTATTTGGTTCCTACGCAAGAGGCGAGGCAAGGTATGACAGTGACATTGACCTTCGAATTGATAAAGGGAGAATAAGGGGACTATTCCAGCTTTCCGGATTTCATTTGGATCTTGAGGAAAAGCTTAAAACTCATGTGGATGTTATAGTTACCGATAGCTTGAATGATAAATTCTTGGAACGAATCAGTAGAGAGGAGATTTTGCTTTATGAACAATAATGCAAGAAACATAGATATTCTGGAACATATAGTAAGATATTGTGATGAGATTTTTGAAACTATAAGGTATTTTGGCAATTCATTTGAGACATTCAAATCAAATTCCATTTACAGGAATGCTATCTCAATGTGCATATTGCAAATTGGTGAGTTGACAGGGCATTTATCAGATAGCTTTAAAGAAATGTATAATGAAGTTCCATGGAAAAATATAAAGGGAATGCGAAATCTTATGGCGCATAAGTATGGAGATATAAGCATTTCAACAGTATGGGAAGCCATAACTGATGATGTTCCTGAACTTAGGAAATACTGCTATTCCATACTGGAAAAGCACAATGTACTCGAAGAACCTGCTTTAATGGAAAATGAGGAAGATGAGGAACTTGACCTAGACATGTAGTAAGGAGGAGGTCCCATGGATCGAAATAACCAGTTTGATAGGATAGATCAATTACTTTGTGAACTGAATTTATACCGCCCGTTAACCGAAGGGGAACTGTTAAGGCTGAGGGATGAATTTCTTGTAAACTTTACCTACCATTCAAATGCAATTGAAGGAAACACCCTGACCTTGCAGGAGACAGCTTTGATATTGAATGAAGGCATAACCATCGATAAAAAACCATTAAAAGACCACCTTGAAGCTGTAGGACACAAGGAAGCGTATTTGTACGTGGAGGAATTGGTCAAGGAAAAGGTTCCGCTGTCCGAAAAAGTAATCAAGGATGTTCACAGTTTGGTGCTGATGGACAGGCGGAATGAAAGAGGAGTTTACCGCCGTATACCTGTCACTATCATTGGCGCTGTCCATACGCCTCCACAGCCTTATCTGGTTCCTATCCAGATGGAGCAGCTGATTGAAAGATATGCACAAATGGCATCAAACCACATAGTAGAGAGAGCAGCCATTTTTCACCTGGAATTTGAAGCCATACATCCTTTCGTTGACGGCAATGGGAGAACCGGAAGACTGCTTTTAAACCTGGAGTTGATGAAGGAAGGCTACCCGCCAATCAACATCAAGTTCGGCGACCGCAGACGGTATTATGACAGTTTTACAAGCTACCACACTCAGGGGAATGACCCTTCGGAAATGGTATCCCTAATTGCACAGTATCTGGAAGAAGAGCTCCAGCGTTACCTTGAGATCATAAAGGCGGCAAACGAAATAACAGATAGTATGGATTTTGTTTCGGAAGAAGAGGACGAGCAGGATTTAAGCCGTTAATAATCCTTAACTTATAGTTCTTAAGGGAGATTTTGCTTTATGAGCATCTTCTATAGTATAAACGAAATAAAGTCCATATTGTCGCCGGTATTTGAAAATGCTCCTGTGTACCGTGCTATACTGTTTGGTTCCTATGCCAAGGGCAGCCCGACCGATAAGAGTGATATCGACATAGTAATAGACAGCAGGGGGGAACTGTTAAATATAAACTTCTACGGAGTGCTGGAGGATATCACGAACCTATTGGGTAAGCGGGTGGATTTGTTTCAAATAACCGAACTGAAAAACAATACGGCAATGCAGTCTGTAATAGAGCAGGAGGGGATTGTTTTATATGACCGGCAAGGATAGGATTATATTGCAAAAGATAAGCACTTATATAGACGACGTGGCAAAATAGCATCGGAAATACAATATAATAAGTCAATTGAATAGGTATGGAACTGGTGTTGTAGATGATTGGACAGAATTGTAAACTAACTCTGGAAAATGACTGACAGCAGCAGTATAATAAATAAATGTATAGTCATATTGTTGCTGTTTGGAAAGAGAGGAATCAATGATCACTAAACAGCAAATATATAATGCAGCGATTTATTGCAGGCTTTCCGCAGAGGACAACCTGGCAGGAGAAAGCGGCAGCATATCCACGCAGCGAACCTTGTTAACTCAATATTGTAAAAGTCAAGGGTTTACTATCACAGACTATTATGTAGATGACGGGTTTTCGGGAACGAACTTCGACAGGCCGGATTTTGAACGGCTGCTGAATGATATCGATAAGGGAAAAATCAATGTGGTGCTGACCAAAGACCTTTCAAGGTTCGGCAGGGATTACATCCAGGCCGGCTACTTCATTGAAAAGGTATTTGAGAGAAAAAATGTCCGGTACATTGCCGTGGATGACAACATTGATACCTTGAACAACAACAATGACATCCTGATGCCTATAAAGAATGTACTCAATGACATGTATGCAAGGGATGTTTCAAGGAAGACCCGAGCGGCCTTCAATGCCAAAGCCAGAAACGGAGAGTACATCGTATCAAGGCCGCCCTTCGGGTACAAAAAAGACCCGAATAACAAGCATAAGCTCATTGTTGATGAAGAAGCGGCAAGGACAGTTCAATACATATTCAAGCTTTGCAGCGAAGGAAACGGCTACAACCGGATTACAAAAATCCTGCGAAAAGACGGATACCTAAACCCCATTGCCTATTTCAACCGTAATAATCCCGATTACTACAAGGCAGACTACTGGCGGAAACCTTTCGACTGGCATATCACTTCCATCCGTTGCATCTTAAGCAACATGGTGTACCTGGGACATACAATATACGGCAAGCAGCGGGTAAAAATTATGAGCACCAGCAAAAAAATAAAGGCTCCTGAAGAAGACTGGGTTATCACCTATAACACCCATGAGCCGTTAGTATCACAAGAAACCTGGGATTTGGTGCAGTCCATGCTGAAAAGCCGGAAGCGTGAAACAAGGACAGGAGAGATCCAGATATTTTCCGGACTACTCAGTTGTTCCGATTGCGGATCGGCACTTACCTATGCAGGCAAGCAAAAGGGGACTACCCGTAAAGGCGAATACAGCTGTTGGTTCTATAAAACCCACGGCAAGGAATATTGCTCCTCCCATTACATTACTTACGACAATCTATACAAGATCGTAATTGAGGATATACGGATGAATGCAAGGCTGGCAGAACGGTATGAGGACAGGTATTTACGCCAACTCATGGATGCAGACACCGCCAAGCAGAAAAAGCAGGTTGAAAAGGATAAAAAGGAAATTGAAGCCACAAAGCTGAGGATAGCAGACCTTGATACCATTATCAAAAAGCTGTACGAGGACAATGTTCTGGGGAAAATCACTGATAAGCGGTTTGCAAGCCTGTCGGGAGATTATGAAAAGGAGCAGCAGGAGCTTTCAGAAAAACTGGAGGCTCTGACTGAGAAAGTGTGGACAGCGAGAGATAATGCCGATAAGGCACAGCATTTCCTTGGATTTATTCGGAAGTACACCGAGTTGGACGAGCTTAATGCAAAGATACTCAATGAACTTATCGACAAGATTGTTGTGCATCACAAGACTGTAAATGAAGTCGGGGAAAGAGTTCAGAAAATTGAAATATTTTATAAGTTCGTAGGACTTTTACAGGCAGGTTAAAAAACCACCTTTAAATACAACCGGGGGTCACCAGTTCGATTCTGGTTGAGGGCTCCAAATCGAAAGTCCTTCAAATGCTTAGAAAATTAGGTGTTTGAGGGATTTTTCTTTGTGCATTTTTAGTGATACAATTCTTGAATTTTCCGAAAATTTATTTCAATTTCTTTAACTTTAATGGGTACTTAATGGGTACTGGCTTTTTTTAAATTGGTAACATTATCCTTTTTCTTGCGGTTTTTCTCAGGCAGTTTATCGGGCAATCCTTGGTTCAAAACCTGCACTGAGTTTTCAACCACATTATCAATAAAATGCACATAAATATCATATGTTGTTGATACATCCTTATGACCAAGTAAACTGCTTATGACTTTTATATCAATTTTTTCTTTAAACAATCGGGAAGCATATGTGTGCCTCATGGTGTGTAGGTTTATCCAACTGCAACCAATTCTTTCACCAACGGCTTTAAACTGCCTCAATACGTTTCTTGGGCTTAACCGTGTACCATCCAACGTTTGAAATAATGGGTCCTCGTCATTTTTGTTTTTCTGTTTCAGCATATATTCCTTTAATAGCCACTATGATAAAACACGCAGGAAACTATATATTTTTTATGAAATTCACCAAGTGGCAATGAGCAACAGAAAGCTGGCAGAACTTATAAAGCAGGAAAATACAAGCAATAATGTAGTAATTGCTGACAGTGCAGAGCCTAAATCAATAGCTGAATTAAAAAGTTACAACATAAGCATACGTGGTGCAAGAAAAGGCCCTGACAGCGTTGAATACGGCATAAAGTTTTTGCAGGATTTAGAAGAGATAATCATTGACCCTGAACGATGTCCAAATACATTAAGGGAATTTTTAAGCTATGAGCTGGAAAAAGACAGCAACGGCAATTTCAAAGCTGAATATCCAGATAAGAATAATCATTCGATAGACAGTATCCGCTATGCCCTTGAAGATGAAATGAGGACGTCAGGAGTACGAGTATGGAAGTGAGGATAAAGCATGGACCTTCAAGCAATAAAGAAAATAATCAACAAACTTGTCATAGAACATCAGGAATTTGTTAAAAATGCCATAACAGCAGAAAAATACTACAGAAATAAAAACGACATTAAAGAAAATGGTGTTTTTAACCAACAGTATGATGCTTATTTGAGGGCAAATAATTTAAATCCTCTAAGAAATGCAGATAACCGTATAAGCCATAACTGGCATAAATTATTAGTTGACCAAAAGGTAAGCTATGGCTTTTCATATCCACCTATGTTTGATACAGAGGATGCAGAGATAAATAAAAAAATAGTTGAAGTTCTAGGCGATGAATACGCCAAAGTTATAAAAGATCTTGCAGCGGATGCATCTAATTGCGGTGTAGCATGGTTGCACATATGGGAAGATGAAAACAGCTTTAATTATGCTGTAGTGGACCCAAAGCAGGTTATACCTATTTATAGCAGTGATCTGAAAAAAGAGCTTGTTGCAGTATTGAGAGCATATGAACTTACAGGAGATGACGGCATTTTATACCAGCGCTTTGAGTACTGGACAGATAAAGACTGTACATTTTTTATCCGGGAAAGCAATGGAGAAATAAACCTGGAATTTGCATTTGAAGGGGTACCGAATATACTGAGACACAAAATGGCCATGGTACCGTTTATCCCGCTTTACAACAACAGCACTCATACAGGTGATTTGGATATGTACAAAGACCTGATAGACGCGTATGATAAAGTTGTGTCGGGATTTGCAAATGACTTAGACGATGTCCAGGAAGTGATATTTGTCATATCAGGATATGGAGATGAGGACAGAGACAAGTTCATCGCAGACTTAAAGAAGTTCAAGACCATAAAAGTAGACCCTCCAGACGGAGCAGTAAATACAATAAGAGCTGAAATACCACATGAAGCAAGGAATGTTTTCCTTGAGATGATGAAAAAGCAGATATTCATATCCGGGATGGGAGTAAATCCTGACCCCGAAAAATTCGGGAACGCTTCAGGTGTAAGCCTCCAGTTTCTGTATTCGCTGCTTGAGCTCAAAATGGCGCTTACGGAAACAGAGTTCAGGCTTGGGTTGGCTAAGCTTGTCAGGGCCATACTGAGGTATATGGGTGTTAGCGATAAGGCAAATATAATCCAGACATGGACCAGAAATGCAATAAGAAACGATTTAGAAATTGTTCAGATGTTAGGTTTATCCGGCAATATAATATCCGAGAGGACAAAGACCAAGAACCACCCTTTGACTGAGGATATTGAAGAAGAACTAAAGCAGATAGAAAAAGAGAGAAAAGAATTAGACTCAGATATGTTCCAGAGAGCTGGTGAAGAATAATGGACAAATACTGGCAAAAAAGAGCGGAGCAGCGGCTTGAAGCAGCAGAAAAGGGTTTAAAAGAATATTACAAAGGGCTTATAAGGGCATTTGAACAGGTAAAAAGGGAAATAAACGCAGTAATATACGACTTTTACCTTAAATACGCACAAAACAATAAAATAAGCCTTGTAGAAGCTCAGAATTATTTGAATTTTAATGAGCTCAAAGAGTTTAAAGGGGATTTGCAAGAATTTATTCGTTTTGCGAAAGAAAATATCGGCAGGGTAAATATTGAACTTGAAAATTTATCTATTAAAGCACGTATAACACGATACCAAGCTTTAGAAGCACAGATAAATGAAATTCTTGAAAAGCTGTACGCAATAGATTATGAAAAATACGGGAGCGAGAAACTAAAAGACATATACCAGGACCAATACCACAGAACTTTATTTGATATAGGCCAATACAGGGGATTTAACCAGGCGGTTGCTCAGCTGAATACAAATATTATAGACGAGCTCATTAAATATCCGTTTAACGGGCTTAATTTTTCGGATAGGATATGGCGGCAAAAGGGAGATTTGATATACAAACTCAGGGAAGCAATGACAACATCATTTATCCAGGGCAAGAATCCTAAAGAACTGGCAGAGAGCTTTGCAAAGGTATTTCAGACAAAGGAATATGAAGCCTACAGGCTGCTTCACACTGAAACAACCTTTATGGCAGAGCAGGCAACGCTTCAGGCATACAGGGATGATGAAATTGAACAGTATGAGTTTGTGGCAACGCTGGACATGAGAACCAGCGATATATGCCAAGAGCACGACGGAAAGATATATGATGTGGACAAGGCGACCGTAGGAGTAAATTGCCCTCCGCTGCATCCATTCTGCCGCTCGACCACAGTACCGTATTTTGGAGAGAAGGAAGGAACAAGGGCTGCAAGGGGGGCAGACGGTAAAACATATTATGTGCCTGCCAACATGACATATGAGCAATGGTATAAGGGATATGTTGTAAATAAAAATAATAGTGGTATAATAAATACAGGGGCTATAAGCGGAGCACTTAACCCTTATAGTAAAGAAGCAAATAAGCATGCTGTTCAGTATTATGATTCTGTAAGAAGGATGAAAAGTGACTCTATAAAAATAGCTGATAATACTGGATATAAACCCGAAAATATACTGAAAATTAAAGAACATATTTTTATCAAAAGACACGATTTAGGCTTAGGAGTGAAGGAAAGATTTGCCCCAGATTATGAGATAGCTCAGTCTTGGCAGCGGTTAATTGATGGCAAGAACATAAAAGAACAAGATTATATTCTTCTAAAGCATGAGTTTTTAGAATTGAAGCTTATGGAGAAAGGTTATTTGCAACAAGAAGCTCACCTTAAAGCTAGTAAAAAATACAATTATAGCAAAGCATTAGAAAAGGGGAAAAGCTAGCATATGAGATGGTTTATAAAAAAAGAATTTGAGGATGAAAAAAGTATTGTAATAGCTTATAGCTTTGAAGAAAGTGCGGATTGCGATGGAAAGATTGAATATATTAAGAAAACCGAACAATTAAATATAAAAAATCTTTCTAAAAGTGCTAATGATTTCAACACTAAAAGACTTTTCCCGCACATATATAGGCTTATAGAAGAAGGTAGTTTATCGCACGAAATGAGAGTTATAACCATAGGATGAATTGGTATTATAAAAATATATTAACAAATTAACAGAGCACCATGTCGAACGGCAGGTGCTTTTATTATGCTTAAAAAGCTGGGGAGTGAAAGCATGGACAACTTTAAAGTAATATACAAAATTCTAAGGTCTTTAGAAGCAGCACTGGATTATGAGGATTTTGATATTGACGAAATATCTCACGAAAAGTTGAAAATAACATACAATCGATGGGTTAGCATACTTATAATGCTGTTTGAAAACGGATATATAACGGGAATAAATGTCAGGAATGTACTGGGAAGTAAACAGCCGCAAATAAAAATAAACAATATAAAAATCACACTAAAAGGGCTTGAATATTTGCAAGAAAACTCTATTCTTAAAAAGGCAGGAGAAATAATAAAAGGGATAGCGGATATAGCGACATAAGCAATTATTTAAGCAGCAGGTGCTTTTATTATGCCTTGAAAGCGAGGTAGGAGTATGAAACTAAAAGATATTAAAACCGTCTAGGATAGATGATTTTGCCATTTCGCAACAGGCTTTACATCCGCTGCCATATTAAACGCACTTGTGAGGAAGCGAATTATTGATTTGTGCATATTAGTGCCGCTTTTGCTGTTGACAATTTGCATTAGAAAAAAGTTAGACTCTCATGCCCTTGCCGGTCACCAGCAAAGGAATGAAAATGAAGTGCCTTCTGGTGTATAATATGTACAACGGTGAAGAAGATCGAGTCTACTTGGTGCTTGTGAGCCCGTAAGTTAGACTGATACCAGCTTCCTGCTTGCACCACAAAGTGTCACCCCGGCAACGGGAGTACGTAGGGTAGAATAACCTGATACAGGAAGCTGCGCCGTAAATATTCACCAAAGGAGAGAA
>JAOACY010000112.1 GCA_026417615.1 Clostridia bacterium | reverse complement strand
GTTCAAACAGGTTAAAGATCTTTCTCCTGAGTCTATTAAAAGACTGATAAGAATTATTAGGGCCATAGAGAATGAAGAGGATGAAAATCCAACCTAGAAATTTTATTCTTATTATACTTTCCCAATAGGCCTGTCGTCCTATTTTCCTATGTAATTAGTAAAATAGTATTATTTTACCAAGTGCTAGTTTTTGATATAATTATACTTTGAAGAATAGATTTTGTGTTTTTTTTACAAAGGAGCAGTTATTATGGATGTATTTTTGAAGCAGGTTATAAATCTCTACGAACTGCTTAATACCGGCACTTCTGTCAATGAAACTTTAGCATATGTTTTTGATACATTTCGCAGCCATATACCCTACGATAGGATTGGGATTGCACTTTTAGATACCAATGGCAATATTTACTCCCAGGCAGTCTGTTCTGATTATCCTTTGGTTCTTAAAGAGGGATACTCTCTGAATTTGTCCGAAACATCCCTTAACAATTTGGTCAGTAGTAAAGAATGCAGGATTGTCAACAATTATATTGAATACTTAAAGTCGAATCCAAGCTCTAAACCAACAGAACTATTGGTTCAAGAAGGAATAAGTTCAAGTTTGGCATGTCCCCTAATATCGAATAATTTTGCCTTCGGTGCCATACTGTTTTCAAGTAAACAACCGGATGTCTACAGCGACACCCATGAAATAATAGCAAAAACCATCGCAAATAATATGGCGATTTCTATTGAAAAGAATCTCCTGGTAGATAATCTTATACTTGCTTCAATCACAGGGTTTGCAAGACTCATAGAGGCAAAAGGCAGTGATACTGGAATGCATCTTGAAAGAATGCAGAATTACTCAAAAACAATTGCTCAATCATTAGCATCCAATGAGAAGTATAAGGACATAATCAACAATCAGTACATAGACGACATTTTTAAATTCAGTCCATTGCATGACATAGGAAAGGTAGGTATTGCTGACGGTATCCTTTTAAAGCCTGCAAAGCTGACCATAGAGGAATTTGAAGTAATGAAGAAGCATACCGTTATCGGAGCAGAGGTATTAAGGAAAGCAAGCAACCATTTATTAAGGAATGGGCGGAATTTTTTTGATATTGCAATACAAATTGCTGAAGGTCATCACGAAAAATACAATGGCAAAGGCTACCCCTACGGTCTATCTGGTAGCAATATTCCTCTGGCAGCCCGTATTGTTGCTGTCGCTGATGTTTTTGATGCCCTGACATCAAAAAGAGTCTACAAAAGTGCCTTTGATATAGAGGCTTCATTACAAATGATTGACAAGGAAAGTGGAGAAAGCTTTGACCCGGATATTGTGGCTGCCCTTAATGAAAGTATTGAACAGATTGTAAAAATATATAAAAGGTATCAGGAAAATATTGATTTGGACAGGCGGTGACCGTAAATACTTTTTACATAAAGAATTTGGATAATCTGTTTATCCAGCACCTATACATTTAAAAAAGCTGGAAAACGCAAGTTTCCAACTTTTTTAAATGTATAGGTGATAATTATTGACTTGCTGCTGTTTATATTGAGGTTCCTGTCCCTCTATATACTGCTGCCTTCCCTGCAATTGTAACAGAGCGTCCTCAAAGGTCTTTGCAAGCTGTTGAAATGTTTGCTTCGCCTGTTGGTCTTGAGTTTCAAGAGCAAAGGTTTTCATGGTTGCAGCCGTACTTTGCACTGTTGCTATTGCCTTTGACATTTGTGTCGCTACAGTCATATAATATCACCTCCCCAATTTTTGTATTATTATCCTTTGGGTCTAAATATGAGGGCAGACATAAATCCGAAAATTATTGCTGCTGAAATACCGGCACTGGTAATCTCAAAGATACCTGTCAAAACCCCTATAATTCCTGTTTGTTCCGCTTCCTGCAACGCACCCTTCACCAGTTGGTTGCCAAAGCTGCTTATAGGTACCGAAGCCCCGGCTCCGGCAAACTTCACAAGCGGATCATAAAGTCCCAGTCCGCCGAGTATTGACCCTGCCACAACAAGAGTACACATAGTATGGGCTGGAGTGAGTTTCAGTCCGTCCATGAGAAGCTGTCCTATAACACATATCATTCCGCCTATGATAAAAGCCCAAATAAATTTATCCAATCAAGAACCTCTCCTTTTTATATTTCTATTGCTACTGCATGCGCAATACAGGGTATGGTTTCCTTTTGCTGATAGGACATAGGGGAAAGCAGCGCCCCTGTTGCCACAACCAGAATCTTTTTAAGCTCACCCCTGCGCATACGGTTTAAAAGGTGCCCATAGGTGGTTGTCGCTGCACAAGCACACCCGCTTCCTCCCGCTAACACAGGCTGATCATCCTTATATATCAAAATCCCGCAGTCGGTAAGCTTTTCTTCGGGAATATCTACTCCATGCTTTTTCAATAAATCCCCGGCAATACGGTGTCCAACCCTGCCTAAATCCCCTGTCGCAATGAGGTCATATTGTGCTGCATCAATACTTAAATCTCTGAAATGCGCTTCGATAGTGTCAACGGCTGCCGGAGCCATAGCCGCACCCATATTAAAAGGGTCGGACAGTCCCATATCCACTACACGCCCGATGGTGGCACAGATTACCTTTGGTCCTTCACCTTGCTGTGAAACTACCGCCGCCCCTGCTCCGGTAACAGTCCATTGTGCGGTCGGAGGTTTTTGTGCACCGTATTCGGTAGGATAGCGGTATTGTTTTTCGGAAGCTGCGTTATGGCTTGATGTTCCTGCAAGTGCATTTATTGCAAACCTGCTGTCCACAATCAAGGAAGCCAATGCCAAACCCTCCATGGAGCTGGAGCATGCACCGTAAAGCCCCAGGTAGGGAACTCCCAATGTCCTTGCCGTGAAGCTGCTGGAGATAATCTGGTTTATCAGGTCTCCGCTCATAAAAAACTGTATATCTTCCTTTTTTAAGCCAGCTTTCTTTACGGCTGTTTCACAAGCCTGTTCCAAAAGCTTCTTTTCCGCCTTTTCAAAGCTGTCCTGCCCTAACCATAAATCATCATGCAGCAAATCAAAATCGGCAGCCAGATTACCTTGCGCTTCAAACGGACCGCCTATTGCTGCCGAGGCAATAATCACCGGCTTGTTTTCAAAAACCCATGTCTGATGGCCTTGTAGCATTTATACACCACCTAATGCTTTAATAATCACACTTACTATTGCTACCACAAAAGCGGAAAATACGCCGTATACAATAACCGGTCCAGCTATCTTGAACATATTTCCGCCAACGCCCAGCACAAAGCCTTCGCTTTTATGTTCAATGGCTGCTGATGCAATAGTATTGGCAAATCCCGTCACAGGTACGGCAGTCCCCGCCCCTCCCCATTGAGCGATATGGTCGTAAAAACCAAGACTTGTAAATAGGACGGAGAGGAAAATCAAGACTGCTACAGTGGGATTTCCTGCTGTTTTTTCGTCAAAATTAAAATATCTCATAAAAAACCAGCTTAATCCCTGTCCTATGGTACAAATAGTACCTCCAACCAGAAATGCCCTAAAGCAATTTTTTAAAATAGGGCGTTTCGGCTCCCTGACATTGGCAAAATCCTGGAACTGCTGCTGTGTAGGAGTCAGGTTTTTTCTCTTTTTACTGGACATAAAAAATCACCTTCTATCTCAATAAATATGGTTTCAGCTTATCCATGAGCTCTTTTAGCTTATCTGCATTCTTTGTGTACATGGCTTTTGCATTCTCGTGTTTGGTTTCAAAAGAAAATGTCATAAGTCTTGCCTGGGCTTTTTCCAGATTGGCATATATCATTTCCTTTACTTTGGGCTGGGGGAGCTCAATGGCATCATCAAAAAGATCTAAATAAATAAAGGTCTCCAGATGAATCTACCTGCCCTAAGAACACTTGTCTAAAGATACACCCATATTTTCCAACTGTATACGGAGCTGAATATATCCTTAATGTACCTTGTACACCTTTTATGCCTGTTAATGTTTATTTTACCTGTGAAGCAACCGTCATTGAATTTACCTCCATTTTTCCGTATTATTCTTGCTCATATTTTTTGGTTTCATACGAAAAACAGGCTTGTAATACTTGGTTATATTATGTTAAGAGCACCTTCTTTACAATTTATCACCTATATTAATAAAAAAGTATAATCCGTAAGAGATCTCAACAACTAAATATGAGTATCCCACTATATTTGAAATATTTAGCAATAAAAGATATTGAGAATACAATAAATGAGCCCGACAAATTGTCAGGCTTTCATCATATTATTGAATATCTATCCTTTTCCCCTTGCTTTTTGCCGATTCCACTTTTGGAACAGTTATGGACAAAATGCCGTCTTTATATTCCGCCTTTGCGTGCTCCGACTTTATCTCCACTGGTAAAGGTATTGTCCGGGAGAAACTTCCGTAGTACCTTTCCGTCCTATAAATGTTTTCATCCTTGTATTCATTGTCTCGTTTAGACTGCCCTGACAACCTTATAGAATTTTCGTCAACATATAAATTCAAATCCTCCTTGGTTATTCCGGGGATTTCCGCCTTAACCACTACATCAGTATCCGTCTGGAATACATCAACTCTCGGCGAACTCATTCCTCCAAAAAATCTGAAAGGCGAAAAATCAATTAAATTGCTTATATCCTTGCTGAAATTGTCCATTTCCCTGAGTGGATTCCATGGTATAAGACTCATATCATCACTCCCAAAAATTTTATTCATGCTTATGTTTTCCCTTTGAGAGAATTTTATTCTTTACAGCTTTAGCAAATGGAATATTCCACTCCAATGCTGTCAAGCTCCTGTAAAAACTCAATGTATCTCTTCAATGCCATAAACGTTTTTTGCTTTTTTTCCTCTCCGTTTTCTGAGTAATATACCTTGAAATTATTAGCTGACTCAATTTCATAAAGAAGTCCGCACTCCAGCAAAA
>JAOACY010000107.1 GCA_026417615.1 Clostridia bacterium | reverse complement strand
TCACTCACAAGCAGATAAAAAAAATTTTCAAACAGTCAATCACCTAAACATATTCCGCACTTTTTGGTGAAAATTATAAATCCCGCAACCCATGTACACCAAGTATTTGCGGGATTTTTGCGTCTCACAACTGTCAAAGATGGGAATTTATCACTCCCTGTCCATTGCCTGTCTTAAGGAATTTACAAACTCTCCCACATTTTTTACTGCCTCAGCGGGGCAGCTGCTGCTTCCCACAAGCTTGACAATGGCGCTGCCTACAATCAGCCCGTCGCAATAACCTTTGAGGGCTCTTATATGTTCAGGCGTTGATATGCCAAAGCCTATTGCCTTAGGAATACCGCAGCTTCTATTGATACGTGAGAAAAACTCTTCAAAGTCGGTGCCGAAATCATTTCTCACACCCGTTACTCCGAGAGAGGATACGCAGTATAAAAAGCCACTGGCATTTCTTGCAATGTTTTCTATTCTGTCGCCTGAGGTGGGAGCAACAAGCGGTATTATGTCCAAGGCATATTCAGCAGCTATGTCCTCAAGCTCGCCTTTTTCTTCATATGGCAGATCGGGAATTATAAGACCGTCCACCCCACATTGGATACAGTCCTCAAAAAACCTTTTAGCACCATATTTTAATATGCAATTAAAGTACAAAAGGTATATAAGGGGTACACTTACAGCCTTTCTTATTTCCCTGACCGCTTCCATTACGTCCTTGATTTTGATATTGTTCTTTAATGCTCTGGCATTGGCCTCTTGGATTACCGGCCCTTCCGCAATAGGATCTGAGTAAGGTATTCCCAGCTCAATAATATCAGCTCCCTTTGCCTCCATCTCCTTTACTATTTCAATAGTAGTGTTAAGGTCTGGATCCCCTGCTGTAATAAAAGTAATCAGTGCTTTTTTATTTATTTTTTTCAGTTCATTAAATTTATCGTTAATTCTTCCCATGACAAAGACCTCCGCTTGCAAATTTCATCAACTATCCTCTTATCTCAAGTTCTTCACCCATATATTTCGCTACAGAATGAACATCCTTGTCTCCCCTGCCCGAAAGGTTTACGACAATAACCTTGTTTTTTGGCAGCTGGGGAGCCAGCTTCATTGCATACGCAACAGCATGAGAGCTTTCCAAAGCCGGGATTATCCCTTCAGTCCTGGTGAGATACTTGAAGGCCTCGACCGCTTCCGCATCTGTGACTGGAACATATTGAGCCCTGCCGGTTTCATGCAGGTTTGCATGCTCAGGTCCAATACCCGGATAATCAAGTCCTGCCGAAATTGAATACACAGGGGTTATCTGACCGTCTCCATCCTGGAGAAAATATGACTTCATGCCGTGCAGCACACCAATGCTGCCCTTTGCAATAGATGCCGCATGTTCAGTTGTTTCAATGCCGCGGCCTGCAGCCTCCACCCCAATCATTTTTACATCAATATCATTGAGGAAAGGGTGGAAAAGTCCCATAGCATTGCTCCCTCCCCCAACGCAGGCGATTAGATAATCCGGATATCTGCCTTCCTTCTCCATTATTTGGTTTTTTACTTCTTTCCCAATAATGCTTTGGAAATCGCGTACTATCTGCGGGTATGGATGAGGCCCCACAACAGAGCCAACAATATAAAAAGTGTCATTGACCCGCGCTGCCCATTCACGCATGGCTTCGCTTGTGGCATCCTTCAATGTGGCAGTCCCTGAAGCAACCGGTCTGACCGAAGCGCCCAAAAGCTTCATCCTGAAAACATTCAACGACTGCCTTTCCATATCCTCTAATCCCATAAACACCTCACATTCCAGACCAAAAAGTGCTGCAGCGGTCGCAGATGCCACACCGTGCTGCCCTGCTCCTGTTTCGGCAATAATCTTCTTTTTGCCCATTCTCTTTGCAAGCAGAGCCTGTCCAAGAACATTATTTATTTTATGGGATCCCGTATGATTCAGATCCTCTCTTTTGAGGTAAATTCTGGCGCCCTTCAGATCTTTTGTCATTTTTTCGGCAAAGTACAGAAGCGAAGGCCTACCCGCATATTCTTTAAAGTAAAATTCAATATCTTTCTTGAACTCCTGGTCTTCCTTATATCTTTCATATTCTCTTTCCAGCTCTATAAGTGCATTCATAAGAGTTTCGGGAGCGTACTGTCCTCCAAATATACCATATCTGCCCTTCTTATTGGTCATGTTAATGCCTCCTTTTTTCACGGGGTATTCCACAGCAAGGGTTACCTTATCAAACAGTGGTGTGTCCCCTTACCTTAATAGCTTCTCACGGTATTTATAAAAGCTCTGATTTTTGCCTCGTCCTTGACCCCTTCGGTCTCCACTCCGCTGCTCACATCAAGGGCATAGGGCTTTACAGCTTCAACCGCCTTTTTGGCGTTAGCTTCATTAAGTCCCCCTGCCAGAACTATTTTGCCGTACTCACGTGCTTGTGCCGCTATATTCCAGTCAAAGCATGCCCCTGCCCCGCCATAGCTTCCTTCCACCCAGGCATCCAGCACGTAGGCATCAGCAATATAGCTTTTCAACGCAGCCAAGCTGTCAGTATTCTTTATCCTTACTGCCTTCCAAACTTCAGTGCTGTTTTCATAAAGTCCTCTTTTATTTTGCAGCTCACGCTTTAGGTTCAAAACATATTCAGGCTGTTCATCGCCGTGTATCTGAACCGCATCCAAGGAACAAGCTTTAACAATCCTGATAACCTCTCCAAGGTCTTCATTAACAAAAACTCCAACCTTTTTAATCCTCCGGTCAAGTCCCGCAGCCAGCACATGTGCATATTCAGCCGTAATCCTTCTCTTGCTTTTTGCAAAAACAAATCCTATATATTCCGGAAGATATTTGTTCACAAAGGTTATGTCCTCCGGTCTTCTCACTCCGCATATTTTAACTTTTGGCATAATTATACCGCCTGCAATTCTCTGATTTTTTGAGAAATGGAGGGAGCTCTCATAAAGGCTTCGCCAATTAGCACAGCATCAACGCCCAAGCCTTTCAAATACGCCAGATCCTCTGCTGACTCGATTCCGCTTTCACTTACCACTGCTCTGTCATGAGGTATGTGGTTCATGAGGCTTTCCGTGGTTTTTAAATCAACCTCAAAGGTTTTCAGGTTCCTGTTATTTATGCCTATCAGCCTGGCTCCCGAATCAAGCACTCTTTCAAGCTCAGTCCTGTTATGAACCTCAACAAGGCACTCAAGGCCAAGAATTCCTGCTACCACCTGGAACTTTTTAAGCTCCTCGTCCGAAAGTATCGAGGCTATAAGCAATACCGCGTCGGCGCCTATACACCTTGACTGGTATATCTGCCAAACATCAATAATAAAATCCTTTCTTAAAACCGGTATGGGAAAGCTTTGTCTTATTCTTACAAGGTAATCCTCATGTCCTTGAAAAAAATTCCTTTCCGTAAGCACCGATATGGCCTGCACCTTGGCATTTGTGTATTCCCTTGCTATTTCAAGAGGGTCAAAGTCCTCCTTGATAATTCCTTTTGAAGGTGAAGCTTTTTTCACTTCTGCAATTATTGAAACCTCCCCTTCTCTTTTAATAGCTTTGTACAAGCTCTGGGCAGAATGCAGGCCCGATCTTTTCATTCTTTGTTTCCAGCCTTCGATTGATATCTGCCTCATTTCAGCCTCAAGCTGCTTCCTTTTTTCTTCTACGATTTTTTCCAGAATCATTGTATTATTCTCCTTCAAATTAATGTTAATGGCAATGTAAATAAATCTGCGGAGGGTTAAGGAACAAACAAAAAATTCTTGCTGCTGCTATCCGGTCTTGAGCAGCGCATGGTGAATTCCTTCAGTTCATTCAGCTTCTCCAAGGCTTTTCCGCTATCTATTATTTCTTCGGCCTTTTCAACACCCTCCCGCATGCTTGCGGCTTTATTGCCAACATACAAGCTTGCAGCTGCATTTAAAACAACTATATCTCTTCTCGGCCCTTTTTCTCCTTTAAAAATCGAATTAATTATTTCAGCGTTAATGTAAGCGTCCCCACCTTCAAGCTCTGCTTTTGATGCCCTTTTCATGCCAAACATTTCAGGCGATAATTCATAGCTTATTATATCTTTGCTTTTAATCTCAGAAACTCTTGTGACATCAGTTGTTGTTATTTCGTCCATTCCGTCCCTGCCATGCACCACCATAGCTTTTTCAACTCCCAGGTTCAGAAGCACCTTCGCCAGAGGCTCGGCAAGCGCTGCATCAAACACGCCCAAAACCTGCCCTTTTGCTTCGGCCGGGTTTGTCAGGGGACCTAGTATATTGAATATGGTCCTGACTCCCAATTCCTTTCTTGGTCCGGCGGCAAACTTCATAGACTTGTGAAAAGCCGGCGCAAACATAAAACCAATGCCAACTTCTTCTATACTTTCTTTTACCTGCCCGGGTTCAAGAGATATATTGACGCCCATTGCTTCAAGAACATCCGCGCTCCCGCTTCTGCTTGATACAGACCTGTTTCCGTGCTTAGCTACCGCTACTCCCCCCGCAGCGGCAACAAATGCGGCAGCGGTGGAAATGTTAAACGAATTTGTTCCGTCTCCTCCAGTCCCGCATGTGTCTATATGATATTCCACCCTTGGGTTAATTCTTATTGCCATTTTTCTCATAACCCTGGCACATCCGGTTATCTCTTCTATTGTTTCACCCTTAATCCTCAGAGCAGTGATAAAGCTTCCTATTTGCGCATCTGTAGCCTTGCCTTCCATAATGCAGTTCATTGCACCCATAGCTTCCTGTTCGCTCAGGTTTTTACCCTCAATAAGCCTTCCGATAGCTTCTCTAATCATAATTTCATCCTCCTCAATCTAAAAAATTCTTCAGAATTTTTTTCCCGTCCGGTGTCATTATGGATTCAGGGTGGAATTGTATTCCGTAAACGGGATGTTTTTTGTGCTTTAGCCCCATTATCTCCCCATCATCCGTTACTGCTGTAATCTCAAGCTCTTGCGGAAGAGAATCCTTTTGTACAATCAAAGAATGATACCGGCCAACCTTTATTCTCTCCGGAAGGTTGTCAAACAGCTTGCAGCTTTTGCTGACCTTCACCTCCGAAGTCTTCCCGTGCATTAGTGATTTTGCATGAACAATTTTCCCTCCGTAAGCTTCTCCCACAGCCTGGTGACCCAGGCATACACCTAGAACAGGTATTTCGCCGCCAAGCTTTCTGATAGCTTCTATGCATATTCCTGCCTCTGCAGGAAACCCAGGCCCAGGGGAAATAATTATGTGGGAAGGTTTTTTGTCTCTTATTTCACGTATTGTTACCCTGTCATTCCTGTAGACCTCAATATGAGGGTTAATCTCGCCAATATACTGATACAGGTTGTATGTGAAGGAATCATAATTATCAATAATAAGAATCACCTTATTTCACCTACCTCTTCCAAAGCCTTTAGCAGAGCCATTGCCTTATTTAAACTTTCTTCATACTCCTTTTCCGGGACAGAATCGGCTACAACCCCGGCTCCAGCTTGAACGTATGCCTTTTTCCCCTTAAAAACTATTGTTCTTATTGTAATGCAGCTGTCCAGGTTTCCGTTAAAGCTCAGATAGCCAATCGCCCCACCATAAGCGCCTCTTTTTACCCCTTCAAGCTCATCGATTATCTCCATTGCCCTGATCTTTGGAGCCCCCGTAAGCGTACCTGCGGGCAATACGGACATCAATGCGTCAAAAGCTGTCTTATTTTCTGCGAGTTCACCTTCCACACTAGAGACAATATGCATTACATGAGAATATCTTTCAATTCTCATGTAATCCCTTACTCTTACGGTTCCATATTTTGCAACCCTCCCAATATCATTTCTGCCAAGGTCTACCAGCATTGTATGCTCAGCCAGCTCTTTTTCGTCAGCCAGAAGGTCTTTTTCAAGCTCCTCATCCTCCTGCTTTGAGGCTCCCCTTTTACGTGTTCCCGCAATAGGGCAAGTCTCAACCATTCCGTCCTCAACCCTTACCAGCAGCTCCGGGGATGAACCCACTATCGTGTGGTCCTTAAATTTCAGGTAGTACATGTATGGTGACGGATTTATTATTCTCAATACCCTGTAGACATTAAAAGGCTCCTGCTCAGTTTCAACTTCAAGCCTCTGGGATAAAACAACTTGAAATATGTCACCATCCCTGATATATTTTTTAGCCTTTTCTACATTTTCACAGAAGCTTTCTCTCGAGATATTGCTTTTATAGCTGAACTCCGTCTTTTTAGAGCTGAAGTCCGGCTTGAAATTATCCGCAATCTTCCACCTGGTGGATATTATCTCCCTGTATATCTCCTTGATTCTGTCAACAGTGCTGCTATAAGCCCTCTCAATATTTCCTTTCGCATGCATGTTAACAATAATATGAATTTTTTGTTTCAAATGGTCAAAGACTATTACCTCGTCCATAAACATGAAATGACATTCCGGCAGATGCAAATCATCCTCAGGTGTATTCTTAAGATTTTCATAATACCGGATAAGGTCATAGCCAAAATAACCTACCGCTCCGCCATTGAATCTTGGAAGAGCTGGAAGCTCAGCCCCCTTGTATTTGTCCATCAATTCCCGGAGCAGTTCAATAGGGTTGCCCTCCACCCTGCTTATATTTCCGTGACGGTCTTCAATTGTAGCAACATTGTTTGAGCTTTTGAAAATCAGGAATGGATTTCTTCCAATAAATGAAAACCTGGCCCATTTTTCGCCCCCCTCAACACTCTCAAGAAGGAAACAGTAGTCACTGTCCTCAAATCTCTTGAAAATGCTTATAGGTGTCTCCATGTCAGCATAAACCTCCATAGAAACAGGAATAATGTTATAATGATGTGATAACGTCAGCACGTCATCAATTTTGGGATAAAACATTTTGATTTCCTCCTCGTGCGAATGAGGAGAAAAGACTGGGCAATAAAGAATAAAAGCCAGGTCGAGAAACCTGGCGAATATGCATAAGTATTAATTTCCTCGCCTCGTCTCTTCTCGTCTAATCTCATCAAATCTCGTCTCAAAACTAATAAAAAAATTATAACACAGCCTTTGTACAAATGCAAACAGTTTCTTTTTTATGTTTTTGAGCTTATTTCTCGCTTTATGTAAGAAAATGCATTGTAGTATAAAAAAAATGTAGCATAATCCACAAATTAGAATTATAATATTTATATAAATTTAACATAACGTTCTAAAGCTTTTAAATTACTAATTATTTACTGGAGGTAGAAACATGTCGAAGCTAAGTATAAAAACTTATACAGGTAAACCCAGAGGCAGTATAAAAAAGAAAATTCTATCCTCATTTATTTTTACAGTGCTTATAATGGGATGTACAAGTTTTTACCCTCTTGTCAGCTATAATCAACCTATTCAGAAATACGACAGCATTCTTGAAAATATTACCTTAGCAAATAACATTATTTCCTTATGTCAAGAATATACTGAAATATGCAAAAAATTAATTTTGGATGTAAAAAATAGTAAGTTAAGAAATGAGTATAATCAGAAGAAAGATTCTATTCTAACTTCCTTCAACAAATTAAAAAACGGTTTGTCTGCCGAAGAGTCCTTAAATGCTCAAAGCGGTTTGGAGAATCTTATCAACACTTTCATTGAGAATTGCGAAAAAGCTACCTCAACATCTGAGGCAACGACCATTAGCGTTCGTGTAGAAACCATGGATTATGTAAAAAAGGTAAATGGCTTTATTGATTCAAACTTTAAAACCTTAATATCAAGCGAAATAGAATACAGCAAAATTGTAAGGGAAGAGCTTGCAAAGACTACAAAAACAATTTTAACAGTTACAGTTTTAATATTAGCCGTAGTCCTGACATTTTGCATAATAATTGCATTAATGATTACAAACAGAATATCCAAACCTTTAAAAAATATATCGCAGCAAGCAGACAAAGTTGCATCAGGCGACCTTACAGTAGACGAAATAGTATTAAAGACAAAGGATGAGCTTGAGGTTCTTGGTGCTTCCTTTAATAAAATGGTATCCAATCTTAAAGCTATGATATCCAAAGTGAATGAAAGCAGCAGCCACGTTCTTCAGGTATCTGACCTGCTGTATCAAAGTGCAACACACAGTTCTGCAGCAAGCGAGCAAATTTCTTCCTCTATACAGGGAATTGCAGAAGGCTCCCAGAACCAGGCAAAGCTATCCGAGGAAACGGCAAAAACCATTGACGGCATGTATAATATAGTAAAATTAATAGCAGATAAGTCCTATGATGTGAAAGAATCTTCAGATGAGGCACAGAAGGTAACCAGCGAAGGCAATAAATCAATTGAAGAGGTCATCAAGCAGATAAGCAGTCTTAACTCAACAATTACTGAATCAACAAGGATTTCAGAAGAGCTTCACAATAAATCTACTGAAATAGGTCAGATAGTTGATGTGATAACATCTATCTCCGAACAGACCAACCTCCTTTCTCTCAATGCAGCCATAGAAGCTGCAAGGGCAGGAGATCAGGGCAAAGGTTTTGCCGTTGTTGCAGATGAGGTAAGGAAGCTAGCAGAGCAGTCCAGCACAGCGGCGAGAAGGATAACCTCAATAATCAAGAGTATTCAGGAAGAAACTGCAAAAATGTCCGGCAGCATGAATAGGAGTATGATAGAAATCCAGTTTGGAATCAAGGTTACCAGCAATGCCGGAGAAGCTTTCAAAAAGATAAGCAGTACAATTGGCCGGGTTAATGACCAAATAAACGAGATTTACTCTGAAATCAAAAAGATGAATGATTGCATTTTGGATATAAAACATGCGGGCGACAACATAGTTGAGATCACCAAAGCATCAGCTACCAGCAGCCAGGAGGTGGCAGCTGCTGTTCAGGAGCTGAGTGCAGGCATGGAAGAGGTTCTTTCAACAACCCATGTTCTAAATAATATGGCTACAGACCTTAAGGAGCTGGTAAACGGTTTCAAGCTATAGTGTACAATTCCTTAGATTAAAGGTACGCTCCCCACTGCAGGGAAAGCGTGCCTTTTATTTGTTTTCTGTTGATTTGGTTACCCTTATCATATATAATTTACTTTGGCTAATTAATATGCAGTGAAAGGAAAGAGATTACAAATGAGATTAGGTATAGTTGGTCTTCCCAACGTTGGTAAAAGCACTCTCTTCAATGCAATAACGAAAGCAGGAGCCGAGTGTGCCAATTACCCTTTTTGCACGATAGAACCCAATGTGGGTATTGTTCCCGTTCCGGACGAAAGACTTGACAAGCTGGCACAAATGTATAATCCCGAAAAGGTTACGCCTGCAACAATTGAATTTGTGGATATAGCCGGTCTGGTGCGAGGAGCCAGCAAGGGCGAAGGTCTGGGAAACAAATTCCTTTCCCATATTCGTGAGGTTGATGCAATTATTCATGTCGTGCGCTGTTTTGAGGATTCAAATATTGTTCACGTTGATGGTTCCATCGGTCCTGTGCGTGATATTGAAACCATAAATCTTGAGCTTATATTCTCTGATTTGGAAATAATAGAAAGAAGAATCGACAGAACAAGAAAAATGCTAAAATCAGGCGATAAAAAATTCCAGTTTGAAATTGAGCTTTACGAGAGTATTAAAATGACTCTTGAACAGGGCTTGCCTGTCAGATCAATGACTTTTGACAATGAGCAGCTGGCTCTGGTGGAACAGCTGTTCCTTCTTACATCAAAACCCGTTCTTTATGCCGCAAACGTATCTGAGGAGGAAATTGGGAAAGAAGATAACGCAAATGTTCTTCAGGTTCGTGAATACGCCTCCAGAGAAGGCTCTGAAGTAATGGTGATATGCGCAAAGATTGAGGAGGAAATTGCACAGCTTGATGAATCTGAAAAGCAGGAATTTCTCTCTGAGCTTGGCTTGTCAGAGTCCGGACTTGACAGGCTTATCAGATCCAGCTATAAGCTTCTAGGCCTTATAAGCTACCTTACGGCAGGCCCTCAGGAGGTTCGAGCGTGGACAATAACAAAAGGAACAAAAGCACCTCAGGCTGCCGGAAAAATCCACAGCGATTTTGAAAGAGGCTTTATTCGTGCAGAAATTGTGGCCTTCAAGGATCTGATGGAATGTGGGTCATACACTGTTGCCAAAGAAAAGGGTCTTGTAAGGTCGGAAGGAAAGGAATATGTTATGCAGGACGGTGACGTTACGCTGTTCAGATTCAATGTGTAGAAGCAGGTGAGGACGTTCCAGGCTAAAGCAGGAACCATCCTCCCTCACTTGCAAATTCATATTTGATTTTACTTTTAATTACATTTATTTTTCTTTTTTGATGTTTTCTTTGATTTGGGTTCATTGGCAGCTTCATCACTTTCCGCATCAAATTCCGTTTCGGAAAGCTTTTTTGTTTCCTTATCGGTCAAAATTCGGTCGAGGCTCAGAATTGATATAAGCTTGCCGCTGTGCTTCCCTACACATTTAAGATACCTTCCTCCCTCAGTCTGAAGCATTTCAGGGGGGAGCTCCACATCATCCTCTGAAAGTTTAATTATTTCCGTAACATCATTAACAATGAATCCAATGCTTTCATTATTAAGCTTTGAAATAATTATCTTAGTTTTTTTAGTAATTTCCGTTTCGCCCAGTTCAAACCTGGTATTTAAATTTACAACAGGAATCACTTTTCCCCTTAAGTTTATAATGCCGTCAATAAACTTGGGCATTTTCGGGACTTTGGCAACCTCCTGGTATTTGACTATCTCCTGAACCTGGGAAGTCTCAGCTCCGCAAAGTTCATTATTGATACTGAATACAACAATTTGCATTTCAGCCATTACCCTTACCTCCCCTGCCTCACATAAAGAGTATAATAAAATAATATCATAATGCCGGTACAAAAAGCAATTTTATTGACAAAATGTGCCTTCCCTTTTAAATAATAAGTGGTATAATACTTGTTGGGTGAATCAAATGAAAAAAATAGAAGCAATTATAAGACCTGAAAAGCTTAATGATTTACTTGAGGCTTTAAATAAGCATCAATTTTACGGGGTTACGGTATCTCAGGTAATGGGTGCCGGATTACAGCGTGGAAGGACTCATTTCTACAGAGGAAATGAAATCATAACAAATCTTCATCCAAAGACCAAGCTTGAAATTGTTGTTAAAGACTCATGGGTGAACGAGGTAATAGAAACCATAATTGAAATCACAAAAACCGGCAATGTTGGTGACG
>JAOACY010000104.1 GCA_026417615.1 Clostridia bacterium | reverse complement strand
GCCGCAAGAACCCATTTTCTTAAACTTCGATGAAATCACTAACGACTTGTCTTGCAATTCCTCGCACGCATCAATGTGACGTCGTGTCACATGATACTCAAAATGCCCTCCTTGGCATTTTGGCTTCAGAATTGCTGCAACTTCGTCGAGTGATTTATTCATCTTGTTCCAAGAAAAGCTGTTTTTGCGGGAGAATCAAAGCTTATACTAATACATAAATTACAAATATATACAATAATGTATATATTTTTATTTATGTATTTTTTTATTTTGTTCGACGAATAACGAGGAACTAAATCAAACAATTATAAATTTGTTGTCGAAACAAGATGATTGGCAGAGAAACATGCGATATATTTTTGTTTGAAATCAGCAGCTTATAATATATAATTTGCATGTAAAATTTTTATTGGGAGGATTGCTGAATGATAAACAAAGTGTTGGAGAAGAAAATCAATGTGGTTGCTAACAGAGATTCCATATATGAATCCGAAATCTCAATGGAATTGGAATATTATCTTGTTGAGAGTGAAATGGATAAATTTGATGAGCTCACAGGCAAAAAGGTATATGGAATCGAGGTGGTAAAAAAAACTGACGGGGGTATTACTGAGAGTGAGACTGTAAAAAACTTTTCCTGCTGTATAGACAGTACAAAATCAGTTCTGGCTATGCTTGCGGATCACACTGTAACTCCTGTGGGGCTTGCATTTGTTCTTGACGATATTCTTGGCAAATAGGCAAACCAATGATTATAAAAGGTCAGGCTTAACATGAGTTTAGCCTGACCTTTTATATGTTTAAGATGATAAAATTCCTTCAAAAATCCATATAATAGTATTATAATTATTAAAGACATCCAACATTGGTAGTGAAAATTCATGATTAACTTTTAGGGAGGACCAGCCTTTGACTATTAGACAGGAGATAGAAAATCTTGAAAAAACATATCTTTCGCCCTTTGCCCAGCTAAGCTGCAATTCCAGGGGAAGGCAGCACAGTGAGGAACCCTGCCATATGAGGACTGATTTTCAAAGGGACAGGGATCGTATTATATATTCCAAGGCTTTCAGGAGGCTAAAGCATAAAACCCAGGTTTTCATATCTCCCGAGGGCGACCACTATAGAACGAGGCTTACGCATACACTGGAAGTATCGCAGATTGCAAGAACTATAGCAAGGTCATTAAGGCTCAATGAAGACCTGACAGAGGCAATAGCCTTGGGTCATGACCTTGGGCACACACCCTTCGGGCATTCCGGAGAAGCAGTTTTGAACAAGGTATGCCCTCATGGATTTAAGCATAATGAACACAGCATAAGGGTTGTTGACGTTCTTGAAAGAGAAAACGGCTTAAATCTTACCTGGGAGGTAAGAGACGGAATCAGAAATCACACCGGTGATGGGATGGCAGCAACGCTTGAGGGGCAAATAATAAAATTTGCGGATCGTATTGCGTACATAAATCATGACATTGATGATGCAATAAGAGGAAAAGTAATATCTGAGGATGATCTTCCAAAAGAATGCGTAAAGATACTGGGGAATAAGTCCAGCACCAGAATAAACAATATGATTGTAAATATTATAGAAAACAGCAGAGAGTGTGGTGCTATAAGGATGAATGAAGAATTCATGCAGGCAATGATGGAGCTTAGAAGCTACATGTTCAAGCATGTATATGTAGGTTCCATTGCAAAAAAGGACGAGGATAAGGCAAAAAACATTGTAAAGGAGCTTTATATTTATATAAGGAATGCACCCGAACACCTGCCGCATGAATACTCCAGCATGCTTGACAAATTTGACCTGGACAGGGTGGTTTGCGACTATATAGCTGGGATGACAGACCGATATGCAGTGCGCAAATTCCAGGATATTTTTATACCTGCATCTTGGAATTACTAAGCAAAGACTCATTAAATGTTTTCATGAATTTGAACGTAAAATTTTCATGACAAAAAAGTTATGTGAATTATTATAGTAAATCTTGAAATACTAATGCACTTATAATACTATGTTGATAAGATGTGAGTATCTTTATATGTTAACCGAGATGGGAGGGTGCCATGAACAATCAAATGCAGGGTCAAGATGGATATGAAGACAGCAATTATCTGAATGAGTCAGAAAATCAGTACATATATCCTCAATATGACTATTCTCAACAATCCTTTTTACAGCAGGAGACTTCCCAGCAATACTATACACAGCAATATGATACCGGAGAAAATCAGAACCAGTATTACAATAACCAATACACGCAGATTCCTTATAGCATTCAAAAGAAAAAGGGTATTGCACGTTTTTTACCTTTACTTGTAATCATAGCATTAGCAGCATCTGCAGCAATCTATTTCAACCGACCTCTGCAAGGCTTTGCAGCAAGGGCCATACAAAAATATGAGTGGTATTTTGTGCCTGGAAGAGGCCAATGTGAAAAAGAAATAAAAAAGTTTACACAAGAGCTTGCAGATTTACTTGAGAATAAAAATGCAGAGGCTGCAGGCGCTTTAATACATCCGCACAAAAAGGATGCATATGTTAAAATGTTCAAGGCAAAGCCGCAGAGCATGACAGACCTTGCTGCAGCCTTAAAAACGGCAAAGCTGTCCTACCTCACAAAGGAGCTCTCGAGTGATAATCTAAAAGGCAGAATGGCAGTGGTTAATGTTATTTTTAATGGAAAGCAATATGAAATTGAACTTCAGAAAATTAATGGGAAATGGTTTATTATGGGGATTTAAAAAAAGTGAGGTATATATGAATAGATTTTTATGGGCTTTTATTACAATAATAACTGTTGCAGTACTCATTCATCCTTCGCAAACCATGGCTTTCGAACAGGATGAGCATCAGGCTATTAACCAGGAGGCGGTTGATAAAGCGATTAATCTTTATAAAGCAGCGCCAAAGTTTAAAAATGCACCTTTGGATATGAATGCCAAGTATATCGGCCCATTCACTTCAAGCAGTTCTCTGTTTGCAGATGGCAAGGTAGACGGGATTGCAGATTCCTATAAGGTTATTGCCACAACCAATACATTGAAGCAGTGGATTATTCATGGAGGTTATTCTGCAGACGAGCCGCACCTTTATAATTCGGTAAGGCATTTTTATGATCCTCTGGCTAAGTCGGGAAAGCATGAGCTTACTGACCACTCAACAATTCACGGAAGGTATGACAAGGCAGTTCCAGCCCTTGAATGGGGCTTTAATCATGCGGACAATCCCTTTAATTTCAGGAGAGCTCTGGAATATTACAAAAAATCTATGGAAATATCAGAGGATGGTACAAAAGCAAATGACATACCACAAGCTAACGGTAATTTCAGGGATATGCAGTATTCTCCTGCTTCTAAAAGAATAGAGAGGGACTATTACCTTGGAAAGGCATTCAGATCCCTTGGTGAAACAATGCACATGCTTTCGGATATGGCTATGCCTGCTCACGTCAGAAATGACTCCCATCCAAATGGGAACCTGGATTCAATTGAGGCTTACCTCAAGCCCACAATGATCCATGCTTCTGCAAATTATCCTCCACATCCCTCGGCAAATCTAAGCCAAACACCTGAAAAAAATTTTGTGAAACTTGCCACTTTTACCAATGCAACTTTTTTTTCAAATGACACAATCCACGACAAAGCCCTTGGAGTGATGCCGGGAAACGGAGAACCTCCGTATGACAAGCCAAAGCTGACGGATTTCGTTCGCGTAGAAAATAAAGGTTATGCTGTGTTGTATAAAAAATTCCATGCATATAGATTTCTTAGTGATGTGCCTATGGTCAGGGAATCCCTGGCAACTAAAATTTTTGGAAAAGAGCTCATAGGAGCTGGATATTCCATTCCCTATTACTATGCTTCAGATTACTGCGATTATTTGGCACCTCTGGCAATCACCGCATCATATAAGGCTTTTTATGATTTCTTTCCAAGCTTTAGCTTTGAAATTGAAGCAAAAGAACAAAGGGTATCAAATGAAGAAGAAAAGATAGGCATAAGGAAAAAAATCATTATCAACTCTCAATTGGTACATGAGGTTAAAAAAGACGAAGCGTGGAAGGAATACGGCTTGGAAATAAAATATTCAGGTCCGGGAGAATTGTTCCGTCAATCCGGAAACAAAAAGCAAAAAATTGCAGATCTAATTTTTCAGGATGGAAAGCTGACAAAAATAAGAACATCTGCAATGAATGAAGAGTTCAAAGCCGTTGACGGACCGGTAACACTATATGTCTGGGACAGTCAGAAAAAAATTGCAAGGCCTGAAAATTTTCCCGAAGAGCTAAATATAAGCAACTATATAATAGATAACGACGAAAGTGTTTTCATTACTTTAAAGGCAGGCGGCAGGGATTTTACCAGCAATGCTTACATATATAAGGAAGAGAAAATAGAGCTGGAATTTGAGAAGAAGCAGTTCGAGGGTATAACATTTGCTCCTGTGGAGGTTAAAGCCGCAGCAAAAAACGAACCCAGGAATATTGTTTATTCATGGGATTTCGGCGACGGAACAGCCACAAAAGACACCCCAAAGCCTGTTTCAGAGCATAAATATGAGAAGGAAGGCAGGTATACAGTAAAGCTCCGTATGCTTGACAAAAGAAATAACAGTGTTCTGGCTGAGGCTCAAGCCGATATTGAAGTCAACAACCTGTTCGGTTCATGGAGCCTTGATTATACTATTACAGAAGCGAAGGCTGTTAATAATATAATTAATATGTTCCTTAAAGCATTAATACACATGATTAACATGGTTTTTCAGAGGCAGGTCGCTGATCCAAACACTAAAGTATCAATCGAAGGAACGGTTATAAGCTGTGTGATGAATGTTATTCCTCCTCCAGCAGATAATCCTGACGGGATAATAACTGTAACACTGAATCAGATATCTTCAAGTACAGACTATGTCAAAGTTAATGGCGAAACTTTAACAGGAGATATGGTTATTTCAAAGGGTGAGGTCAAGGTGAGGCTTTTCGGGGCTGAGCAGACAGGGGTTTTGAAAATGCCATTTATGACGTTTAAAGGCAAGCTTAACCAAGCATATATCACAGGGGATTTTAACGCAACTGTATACAGCGGAACCTTTAATGCAAGAAAGAAATAATTTCAGCAGTTTTTAAACTGGGAAATAAATGATTATTTATTGATTTCGTGGGTATAATATAGTAAAATTAGCATTTAGCTAATTTGGTTTGAATCAATTCTCATCTCAAAAGATCAAAACGAGATGAGTTTTTGTTTTAAAAAACTTATTTATTATTAAAAAAAAGAAGGATTATTTGTAAATATGTCGAACAATAATTAGTTAGAAAAGGGACTTCAAACATATTTGAAAAGGAAAGCAGATGTACAATTATTATTCGGATGAACTAATTGAAGAAGTAAGAATAAATAATGACATCGCAGATGTTGTTTCAGAATATGTTAAGCTTGAAAAGAAGGGAAAGGATTTTTTCGGATTGTGTCCTTTCCACAAGGAGAAAACACCTTCTTTCTGCGTTGTCCCCGGAAAGCAGATTTTTTACTGCTTCGGCTGCGGCAAGGGCGGAAATGTAATACACTTTATAATGAACGCAGAAAACCTTGACTTTATAGAGGCAATCAAGCTGCTGGCAGAACGCGCCAGGATACAGCTTCCTGAAGGAGACGGCAGCGGGGAGCAGGAAAAAGCTGCGTTAAAGCGTGAAATAATAAGCATTAATACTGAGGCGGCAAGGTTTTATTACAACAACCTTAATTCCAGGCAGGGAGAAATTGCTCTCCGGTACTTAAGGGACAGAGGCCTCAGTGAACAGACCATAAGAAGGTTCGGAATAGGTTATTCAACGGATGAATGGGATTTGCTTTTTAAATATTTAGTGGACAAGGGCTTTAGTGAAGAGCTTATATTAAAAAGCGGGCTTGTGATTCCGAATAAAAAGGGAGGTTATTACGACAGGTTCAGGGAAAGAGTTATTTTTCCCATATTTGATATCAGAGGCAACGTAATTGCTTTTGGAGGCAGGATAATCAGCAGGACAGCGGACAAATCACAGCCAAAGTATGTTAATTCTCCTGAAACACCGGTTTACAGCAAGGGAAAAAATTTATACGCACTGAATCTTGCAAAAAACTCCGGACAAAATAAGCTTTTAGTAGTAGAAGGATACATGGATGTAATATCACTGCACCAGTGTGGCATAATAAATACCGTGGCATCACTGGGGACAGCTTTGACAGAAAGTCAAGGCCGCATGCTGAAAAAATATGCGCAAGAGATTATTATATCTTATGATGCAGACACAGCAGGGCAGGCGGCTACCCTAAGAGGATTGGATATTTTAAACGACATTGGCTGCAATGTAAAGGTGCTGCGCATACCGGAAGGAAAGGATCCTGATGAGTTCGTCAGAAAAAACGGTCCGAAGGCCATGCAGGAGTTAATAGAAAATTCTATTACACTGCTTGAGTATAAAGCCGGTATATTAAAAAATAGCATTGATACGGGAACAACTGAAGGTAAAATAAATTTTCTTAATAAATTGTCAGATCTTCTGGTGAAGGTTGATAACAATATTGAGAGAGAAGTTTATATAAAAAAGCTGGCAAAGGAGTTTGATGTAAATGAAGAAGCCATATATTCCGAAATTTACAGGAAAATGAGACCCAGGTCCAGCTTTAGGAAAGTAACTGCTGCCGATGCAAAAAAGGAATCCAAAAAAACAGAGAAGGTTGAAGACAGCGGCATAAGACATGATGAAAGAATGCTTCTTGCTCTTTTGTGCACGGACAACAGTGTATACAAGAAGGTCAGGGATAAGCTTGCAGGGTTGGAGTTTACAGGCGATGAAAACAGGAAAATAGCTCAAATAGTGCTAGCTCGTCTTGAAGACAATAGGGGACTGGTCGCAGGGGAACTGCTGAACCTGCTTGAACCCGGTATAGCAGATGAATTTACGAGGATAATCCAGCAGGAATGTAACTGTGAAGATAATTATAAAGCTGTTTTGGATATAATTAAAAGGATGGAAGCATTCAGGCTGTCAAAAAGACAGCAGCAAATATTGCAGTTACTGGGCAATAAAAGCCATCTTACAGAAGGAGATGTTGAAAAATTAAAACAGGAGCTAAATTCCATACTGCTTCGGAAAAAGAGTTTGTAAAGAATACAACTGAGGAAAGGAGGGGTTGAAATGAAGCCTAACGTTGAGGCGAGAAAGATAATACTGAAAGAATTGGTTGAAAAAGGTAAGGCCAAGGGCATGCTGACATATAAAGAAATTATGGATGCCTTTGAGGAGATTGAGCTGGAGCCTGAACAGATTGAGAAGGTTTATGAAACAATGGAAAACATGGGTATAGATGTTGTGGGTGACATCGAGGCTGAGATTGAAGATATTCAAATCTCCGAGGAAGACCTGGATATTTCTATACCTGAAGGCATAAGCATTGATGATCCTGTCAGGATGTATCTTAAGGAAATTGGTAAAGTGCCCCTTCTGTCAGCAGATGAAGAAATTGAACTGGCCAAGAGAATGGAAGAAGGAGACAATGAAGCGAAAAGAAGGCTTGCTGAAGCCAATTTGAGACTTGTTGTAAGTATTGCAAAGAGGTATGTGGGACGTGGGATGCTCTTCCTTGATCTTATTCAGGAAGGCAATCTGGGTCTTATAAAGGCTGTAGAAAAGTTTGATTACAGCAAGGGTTATAAGTTCAGCACTTACGCCACCTGGTGGATAAGACAGGCTATAACCAGGGCTATTGCTGACCAGGCAAGAACAATAAGAATACCTGTCCATATGGTTGAAACCATAAATAAGCTCATTAGGGTGTCAAGGCAGCTGCTGCAGGAATTGGGAAGGGAACCCCAGCCTGAGGAGATTGCAAAGGAAATGAACATGTCTGTTGACAAGGTTCGTGAAATTATGAAGATATCACAGGAGCCCGTATCTCTTGAGACACCCATAGGGGAGGAAGAAGACAGCCATCTTGGAGATTTCATTCCTGACGATGATGCGCCGGCTCCGGCTGAAGCTGCTGCGTTTACACTGCTTAAGGAGCAGCTGATAGATGTTTTGGATACCTTGACGCCAAGAGAAGAAAAGGTTCTGCGTTTAAGGTTCGGCTTGGATGACGGACGTGCAAGAACTCTTGAAGAGGTAGGCAAGGAGTTCAATGTCACGAGGGAGAGAATCAGGCAGATTGAGGCCAAGGCTTTAAGAAAGCTTAGGCATCCCAGCAGAAGCAAAAAATTAAAGGATTACCTTGATTAACTCGATTAAACCAAATCGAGTTTTTTATTTATATATTAAATGCAGAAATTATTGCATCACTGACGACTTGTCTTGCAATTCCAAGAAGAGTGACCTCGTGTCACAATCAAAGTTGTCCTCAATGCAAGATGTTTATCGTAACCTATATATAAGAGTAATGGAGACATTGTGAGCGAATAATAGAGTAATATGATAATAAACAAGATAGAATGGCCAAAAAGAGAAAAAAAAACCTTGACCTGCAAGTGGTGTATAAGTATAATAATATTTGCGTCAAACGTTCCTCAATAGCTCAGTCGGTAGAGCATGCGGCTGTTAACCGCAGGGTCGTAGGTTCGAGTCCTACTTGAGGAGCCATACGGGCCTTTAGCTCAGTTGGTTAGAGCAACCGGCTCATAACCGGTTGGTCCGGGGTTCGAGTCCCTGAAGGCCCACCAAAACAAGCTAATCCGAACATTTTTATAATGCATAATGTGTTCGGGTTGATAATCAATATAAACCGCAACAAGGTGTAATGCCTTATTGCGGTTTATTAATATTCTCGCACTCCGTACATAGCACAAGTGAAGCTCATTATTGCCTTGTCCTTCATGCGGTATATTTGGGATTGCTCCACGCTCAATTCATCAATTAAAGCCTGTATGGCTTTTTTTCTTTTGTCAATATAAATGTACTGGAGTATTATTCTTTCCTCTTCTGGAAGGGTTAATATAACTCTTTCAGTAATGGCTATTAACTTTTTATTTGCCGCAAGCTCACATTTTAGCCGCTCCCGCTCCGTAATATTATTGATTAGAAAATCTTCTCTACTCATTTTGCCGCCTTGCACTCTTGTATTTTCGGTTGGGCTACTGGCTACAGACTGATATTTATATTCAAGCTCCTCTAAGCGATCCGCTAAGTCCTGTTGCTCTTCTATCATATCTCTATAGTTTTTTAAATCCTCAATGGCGACTTCTAACCAATCTATCACTTTGCCTATTCCTCCGCAATTTCAATTTCTTGGGTAGCAGACAATTTACAATATATCTGCAATTCTTTTTTATAGCCCTCAAAATCATCAATGCGGGTTATGTCGTATAGTTTGCCTTTGTAATCAATGAGCATAGCGGTATTTAGATCATTTCTCCAGTTAATTAGAAAAGTTACTTCCTCTGTCTGGTTTACAGTAGCGGCGGCAAAAAATTCTCTTCCAGATAATTGGCGGTAATAAGCCCATAATGTACCCTCATGGAGTAGCCGCCATTGATCTACTGGAAAGCCATTCTCATTAACTCCCTCTTCATGGTAATAGATCTTGATTTTCTTGTCTTTTAGCTTCATTTGCATTAGCCCCCTTTATAAAGCTTCTAAATATTCGTTATAATGCTCATATAGTCCTACATAAGCATCTAACATACTCGCTGTGCCGTCAATTCTTTGCTTGGCGGCTTGGTTTTTAATCGGTACTATGTTTCCGTTTCGGTCTGTGTAAACGCCTGTATTAGTCAAGCACCATTTAAGGATCGGGTTATTGTTATAGTTAATTCTTTTGGCTTGCAAATCCGCTCCCATCATTTGAAGAGGTAAGGAGAGGGTTTTAGCTCCTTGGATGCACCTAACCATTTTAAAACCGTTGTTTTCCATTTCCTCAACCCAATATTTAGCACTGTAACTATCGTAATATATCCACGCTGGGAATATCTTATATTGGTTAGCCATTTCAATAAACCATGCTGTAATATCGCCGTAGTTAATTGTATTTCCATTACATAGCCTTAATAGCCCTCTTTCGTGCCATTTGTCATAGGGGATCTTGTCTATTTTAACCCGCTTCTCAAAATTCTCTTTGGGTAGCCAATACATTTGGGTTACATACCTCTTTTGCGTTGCTTTATCCATCATTAGCAGAGTGGCACACGTTAAATCATTTGTAATTGAAAGATCCGCTCCCCCAATAGCGTAATAATCACAAAATTGCGATAAATCAAATGTTTCCTCGTTTATAATATCATCAAGGGTTAACCATGCTGTATTTATGGTATCTCTTATATTAAAATCCTTTACCAATATTCCGTTTAAATCATTGGGGCTATTCTCGGCTCTGCTAATTTTACTTCTCATATCGTCCAGCTTCTTAATTGTTCCTAAAGCTGGGTTAGCTTTCTGCCATGCTTCTGGATATGTCCACTCCTCCCGATTATCTAATTCGTAAAGGATAGGTAAAAAGCTGTTATCTATAAAATTTCCGTCAACTATATTGCAAGCATAGGAATACATATCATCAAAAATACACTCTCTAACCGTTCCCGCCGTTGTTATCATTATTAGTAATGGTTGCCGCCTTGCACTCTGCGACTGTTTCATAACTTCGTATAGGTTACGGTCTTTAATTCCATGTAATTCATCAATAATAACGCAATGAGCATTTAAGCCGTCTAAGGTGTCGCTATTCTTTCCCAATGCTTGGAACTTGGAGAGGGTGAGGGGGAAGTATATATCTGTTTTCCGCTTCTTTATATGCTTCCGTAAGCAAGGGCTTTGTTTAATCATGTTATGCGTTTCATCAAATATTAGCTTCGCTTGGTCTTTCTTGGTTGCAGTGCTGTAGACTTCTGATCCCATTTCATTATCGGCAATCAGCATATATAGAGCAATTCCCGAAAGCATTGTACTTTTACCGTTTTTCCTTGCTACATAAAACATAGCTTCTCGGTATTGTCTTAATCCTGTATCTTTGTTTATGAAGCCAAAAAGAGCAGATATAAACGCCTTTTGAAACAATTCCAGCTTAACAGGCTTTCCCGCCCATTCGCCTTTACTATGCTTGCAAAACTTTTCAATAAAAATTATTGGATCTTCCGCTCTTTTTTCATCAAATATAAATTTGTCTTTAGGATTAACAATGTTATCTATAAGCTTCTCATATTGTTTTTTAACCCTCTTCGATACAACACATTTACCGCCCTCTATCTCTTTCCAGTATTCTAAAAGATAATTCAATCGTTAGCCCTTCCCTTGTAAATGCTCCAGCAATTCATCTTTTGCCTTGTCGCTCGGCTCTGGCTTGGGTAATAGATCGGTAAGCTGTCTATATAAAAGGCTGTAACGTTGGATCGTTGTATTGTATGCTTTCAATGCGGGGCTTTCCCTCATAAACTTTTGCTTTCCTTGCTCAAAAAGATCTACAACGCCTTTCTCTGAAACGGTCTTTTTCAACTCCATAAGGGTTTCAGACATAAAAGAGATTTCTTCAACAAGCTTTTCGCCTATTGCCTTTCGATCCTCTGGAATTAGCCTTAATAGTTTTTTTAGTTTTCGTATGTTCTGCAAGTTTTGTTTATCTTTGGCAACTGTCAAAGTAAATCACCTCATATCCTTCAATTTTTAACCCTCCCCTTATGCGAAAACTCATGGAGGGGTACGGAAAACCTCGCCCTACGGTGTCGCCCCCCTCTCAATCTGTGATGGAATAGGGGGGATGCTTTGAAAATTCAAGCGATTTATTATAGTTTTCATGCCATTTGCTTATTAGCTCCTCTAACATTTTAATTTTTCCTGCTCGCTGTTGGTCTTTATGTAGCCGTCTTATACACTCCTCTAAAGGTGTATTTATAATAACAATTTCGGCGTTAAGCTCGTTTGCTAATGCCTTTTGCTCTAAAATATTGGATATTGTTGATATGATATAGGCTTTATCCCAATTACCACGCCTTGTTTTTACGATACTATAGAGAAGGGTACGAACTTCAATTGCAACGCTTAATATTGGCTCGTTATTTAAGTAATTATTATTTTCTTCACCCATTAAAGCCGCACAAATCAAATCTAAATCTATAACAAGATCTCTATTTGTTTTATTCCTGTTGACATACGCCGTCTTGCCGCTTGCTGGGCTTCCGCAAATAAGATATACATTTGGTTGCTTGATAACATTTCCCTCTTCATCAAACGAAATGCCGTTAAGCCTTGCATCCTTTCCCATATGCTCTATCGCATGGCATTCAGTACATACCGCCTTTAAGTTATCCCAATTTAATGTTATATCGGGATCGTTAATATTGTCTGGCGTTATGTGCTTGATATGGTGGACTATGCAAGCAACGCCGCCGCAATCTTCGCATATATAGTTTTGACTGCTTAAATAGAGTGCTTGGGTTTTCTTCCATGTACTACTATCATAAAACGATCTTGCATAGTCCTTAGCCATATCTTACACGCTCCTACTCGCCATAAGTGATAATGTCTTTAACAGGCTGTCTATTGTCCGTTGTAGCCTGTCGCCGTCTGATTGTTCAGCGTTATACCAGAATTGCAATATAAACTTTGCTACCGTCTTTACAAGAGGAATGCCGCTCATTTCTTCGGGCTTAATCCCTGTTGTAAGTGTAATGTAATCTGGTATAGCTTCAACCAATGACGTTATAATATTGTCGTTGTCTGTGCCGTCAATCCTTAATATTTCTCTTGCTTCATCAAGTGATAGTATCATTTAATCACACCTTTACACTGTGGCTCTTGTAAGCTTAATAAAAGCTTCCTCTACAATCGGTTTACAATCAGCTACAGCCATTGCCCTGTAGTCAATCAAGCCGCTTTTAAAGCTACTCTCCCTTGACACTTCAATAATAACTCCTTCTGGGATATTGTAGCCCATGTAATTAAAGTTACCGAACAAAATAACCTCATTTGCAAGGTTATCATCTACAATAACTTCAAATCCTAATATTTTTCCGATATTTTCGGCTTTAGGATCTGTTATAAAAATCGGTCTGCCTGTAGTATCAACAAGCCCATAGAAAAGAGTATAGAGAGTAGAGTTATTCATAGCCCACTTTGCACCGTTGGCATAACCACGCTTTAAAGCGGCAACAATCTTCACGCAATCGGCATACTTCAAGCCGTTTGTCTTATGAAATGTGAAATGGTTAACGTCTGGTGTCCATGTAATACCCTCTAAAATGCCTGTGCCTTGTGCTTCACCTGTGCCGTTAACGATTGCATCAGCGATACACTCCAGAACTGTATTTTTTAGCTCCTCTACAATGTAGGCTTCAAATGCTGTAATGCTCATTTTCTTAGCGGCGGCAGAAATAGAGAATACTTTCAAAATTTCATAGCCGCTAAAGCTTACACTTGCAACGGTATTCGTTTCACTTTCAACCGCCGCTCCTTCGGTATGCCAACTTGCTTTATTGCTTGGAGTGCCTACAGGTACGCTAATTTTGGTTGGTATATTGAAGTTACGGCAAGCAGATATTAGCCCGCCCATTGTTCTGGCTTTCTTAATTACTTCATTGAGTGTTGCGGTAGGCAGTACGGCGGCGGCACTCGTAACGGTATTGAATGCATCCGCTCTTTTTTCAGCTTCTACAATTTCCATTGCTCTGGTAAAAGCTTTATTCTCGTTTTCTGTGAGCTTCTGCCCTAAAAGGCTTTTGAAAAATGCACTTCTATACTCTTGGCTTGCAAATACATCACCCTCTGCCGCTTCCTGTGAGAGATTAGTTTTAATGTCGCCGCCTGTAATTGGGTTAAATGCCGATCTTTGTCCTGGAGCTGGTGAAGGTTCTTTGCTTAAAAGATTTTCCTTTGCCTGTTTCAATCCGCTCAATTCAATATTGAGTGCTATAATATCCGCTTCGGCATCTGTTTCAATAGATCCTTTGATTTCTCCCGCTCTTTTTTCAATTTCCTCTAATGTTGCGGTTCTGTAGTGGTTAAAAGCTTCTCCAATAGTTTTAAATTTCATATTTTTATACCTCTTTCATTAAAATTTTATTTGCCATTATGATGGCTTGCTTTTTTGCTTGGTTTCTTTGCGGTTGCATTGTGGCTCTTGCTTCAACGCTTGTTTGGGGGTATGCTGGAAAAGGCACAACACTAACCTCATAAACCTTCTCAATTTTCAAGATTTCTCTTGTGTTGGTCTTTGGATCGTACCTGTCGCCGCCTTTTGGCACTTTAAACGCAAAACTCATTCCCGATAAGTCGCCCCGCAATACTGCCGTATGTACGCTTCTGGCTTCTGGTGTATCTGGCAATGATGCAATCATTTTAAGTCCTGCCGCACTCTTGGTAAATTGCATTGTTTTAGGCGTTCTTGCTAAAGGTACTTTGTTTAGATCGTGGTTATAGAGTAGGCGGCAGTCAGTAAGATCCGCTCCGTCTAATGCTCCAGATCTGATTATTTCTATAAACTGCCCTTTTGGATCGTTTATAGTGGTAGGCTGATCGTACACAATCGGCATACCCTCTAATTTAAGAGCTTCCGCACCTGCCGCCGCTTCTGCTCTTATTTCGCAAATTCTTAATTCTTTCATGCTATGCACCTCCAAAATCATTATTTTGTGCTATTTTCGGACACACTTTTATTATTCGCTTTTGCGGTGTCCGTTTCGGACATTGTTTTATTATTAAGCTGGTATTGCTCTGCTTTATCTGCATTAACTACATTGAGCGTTTGTAATCGAATATCGCCGCCGTTTACAGCAGGAAGATTAAGTATCTCTAATGCTTGATTTATTGTAAGTAAGCCATACGGCATAATTTGAGCTATTAGATTTATTTTTGTTGCATTGCTACTAAATTGCAAACGCCCGCTCTCAAACATAATAGAGTTACCAAACGCCCGCTCTCTATCATTAAAGAGCTTTCTTGTAAATTCAAGGCTGAATTGCACCGCTAAAGGCTCAATAGTGCTTTCATAAAACGCCGCCCATTCATCCTCGGTATAACTGCTATTTACGATTTTTTCCGAAATGCCTAAATAATCATATATTTTCGTTTTGACTGTCTGTAATTGCTTTTCGTCAATAACATAGGGCTTGTTGTCTATCGGTATATATTCCGCTCCTTGATCTATAACCGCAATGCCGCCATTATTAGCAATGTTGAGATAATCTTTTATAAAATTTTCTTGAATTTCTTTGAGCTTATCCACTGATGATAGCTGGTTACGCTTTAATATCCCTCTAATATTCGCACTGCTTTTTATTGCTTGAATAATTCCCTCGTTTTGAGTGTGTGCAAGCTGTAGAGTAGGAGAGAGGGCAGTATTCAGATCCCCCAATAAATCATTATCATTGAAATTGCGGCGTAAATGGATAATGTCGGTATACGGCAATAATACTTCTTTACCGCCTGTAAATAAAAAATTGCAATACAAATTTGCGTTTTCATCACTCATAAAATCAACATGAAGAGGGTTAAGAGGGTATATGCCTAATAACTGCCCCTTGTTATCTTTCTGAATAAACGCAAACGCATTGTTGTAAAGAAAATAATGTGTAATGAGCTTGTAAAGCATATCAAACGCACTCATATAAGGGTTAGGCTCAATCTGCAATACTCTATTGAGCTTGCAATCACCTTCAACCCTGTTATGCTCTTGATATTTGATAACATGAGAGCCTTTTAGCTTCGCACCGTTTCTCGCTATGCTGTCAACCGCTCCTCGGTAAATATCATTTGCGTATGCATCGCCGCTCCATGCTGTAAAGACATTCCCGCCGCTTCCTATGACTTCCGCACTTGTTGTAATACCCTCTGGAGAGGGCTTTTTCTTAAATATCCTTGAAAATATGCTCGCCATGCTTAACCCCCTCACTAATTTTTATTTTACTTTTTCTCATTTTGCACCGCCTTTCTCTCTGGAGCTTGCTTTTCCTTTATTGCTTGATTGCTCCTTTGGTTGTTACTTTGACAATCGCATTTTTCGTTTGGATCAAGGTGTGATCCGCATATATCACATTGCCTATAATACATTTTCTTTCCTCCTCCTTGCTTTGCTTTTATGGTTAACTGGCTTTTCCTCCAGCTTCACACATTTAAAGGATTGATATAAATTGCCTTGTACATCCGTTCCTATTCTCCAGTCGGGAAGGAGGTAATAACCCTCTGGAGCTTTCGGCGGTGTCTTTGTTATGCCTTTCTTAATTTCCTTTATCTCAATAATTGGTTGTGTTAGGTTACGGCTACTTATCCATCTGCGAGAATGCTTTTTTCGCTTCTCTTTTGCATTCTCAATATCTGGGGTATTCTTAGAAGCTTTTTCGCCTTTAATCAGATAACGCCCTAAATCCTCAAAGTTATATGCTTGGTCAACTTTTGATATAGTTGTCCTGCCATGCCCCCATAATTCTGTTATATCTTCCATTGGCATAGCATTCATAATAATATGGTGATGCCAACGCCCTTGGTTTTCAGTAATAATTATGTATTTCATTTCTGGTAGCCCTTTTTTATTTCTGTGGCGGCGTACCCTCCTAATGAAATTTGTTACTTCTCTTTTTGCCGCTTCCTCTTCAACAGGATCTTTATAGGTTAGGGTTACAAATAAATCTCCAGCTTTGCCGCTAAAGTTTGCATTCAGCAATCGAATTAACCTCTTCTGTGCATTTTTATTATTTAAATCCTCTTGCCCCTTGCTACTTTCATTCAGCCCAACACTCCTCGGCATTTTATTTCCTGTTTTTGTTGCAAAATATCTTTCTATCTCAATCAGATCTCCACTTATTATTTTTTTCTCATAGTAAGGCATAATTTCTTTTCCTCCTGTCAATAATATTTAATAGAGTAAAGAGCTTTTTCCATCCTCTTGTATTAACATTTTTTACCTATGGGTATCTATATCCCATAAGTTAATGTTTTTTACGAGGATAATAAGCACTTAGGCTCGCAAAATAAATTGCAAAAGTACCGCACTTATGCTATACTATAAGTGAATTTGTAAGCACTTTTGCAAGTGTTTGTAGAAATTAGTGATTATCGGGTTGGCGAACTTGGAGTAATCACTATTTTTTTATGCATTTCTTAGCTTCCTCTGGCATTCTGCCGTACTTTTCCTTGTGCCATTCTATGTAAGCGGCGTTATTCTTCGGATCTTCAAAGAATTTAGCAACGCAACTCAATAGAGTAAGACAATGCTTGTCCATAACGGCGTTTGGTATGCTTTTTGTGTTTATCGCAATAGTATTACTCATATAATCCCTCTTTCCGCTAAACCGCTTTTGCAAAGGCTGGTATTTCTCCGCCATTCATAATGGTTTCTGTAATAATGGCTGTAAATGTTCTAATATTGCCAATAATTGCATCATACGGATTTACATAATAAGCCTTATTTTCCTGTAAAGATAAGTTGAATTGAGCAACAAGTATAAGGCGGAGAAGAGTATAGAATTTTTCTTCGGCTCTTGCCGTTGGATCAACCATTAATCCAATAAGCCTGTCCTTTTTATCCTCACCAACAACAATTAACGCTCCTGTATAACCTTTTTTCTCAATGATTTCTTCTTTAACCCTGTAATTTCCACCAACTTCTATTATTGAGTTTTTAAGCCTTGTATAAGCATCCTCAAATTCTTCTTTTTTGTACCTTCTGATAGGATCTTTATATCTTCTCATAATATCGCTTCCTTTCAATTTGTTTGTGGTTGTGGGCTAAACTGCCTTTGCAAATGCTTTCAAATCTTTACCATGCGTTGCAAGTATAATTTTCATAGCAATATCGGTTAAATTTTTAATATAGCTTGGCTTTAAGTTGAATTCCTTTGTTATGTGGAAACATTTAGTTTCAAATGGTGTACTTGCTTCTAATTTGAGTATTAAAGCAATTAATACCTGTAGCCTTTCTTCATAGCTTGTATTCAGATTGATAATGAGCCTTTTTTCTTCTTTTTCAGTACCTTCATTAAGTAGCATTAATGTACCTAAGCAATTGATAGAGTCATCATTAAACCTCTTGTAGACCATCTTGTAGCCGCTTTTTAAAAATGTTTCCTCTAAGTTTGTGCAAATCTCTTTGTAATTCATATTTCCGCTTCCTTTCGTTATAAAATATAGTTTGGGGTTAGTCTTTTCTTATTCTGGCTCTCATTCCGTTGTGTAAAAATGGCTTATCGCCGCCATAGAAGTAATAGCCCGAATTGCCGTTCTTTGTTGTATGCTCAACACGCCCAGCAATCCATTGTTTCTCGCCGTCCTCTTCTATAAAGCACTCAATAGGCGATCCGCAAGAGAAATAAGTAATATACTTGCCGCTCCTGTCCAGTAAATCAAATTTGCCGCTTGCGTTTTCGTGCAAAGTACCTTCAATAGTGGGCTTTGAAAAATGCTCAATTTTGTAGATAGCCATATCAACGCTATCAAAAAGGCTTTCGATATAGCCATATGCAATTTTATCTTCAAAACTTTTCGTACTTCCTGTATCAATAAGCTTTTGAAGATCTGCCTTTAGATTGGTAAGCTGGTTATTAAGCTTTAAATAATTGTTATCCATGCTCTAAGCTCCTTTCTCCAAAATTTTTTCTTCGATAAACTCATTAGCACTAATGCTTAATGCATTTACAATTGTTTCAAATTCATCAACCGTTAATTTTCGTGTTCCATTAAGTGACATACTTAATTTAGGTTGTGGAATACCTGTTTTTTCAGATAGTTCTTTTTGTGAAATATGCTCTTTTACAAGGTAAATTTTAATTTTGTCAACAACTCGCATAAAAAGTAACCTCCTTTGCAAATTAATAAATTTTGCTGTCTAAAATTCCGACTTGCTGTATTTATTTTCATTATAGTTCCGACATTCGGAAATGTCAATATGATTTTGCAAATAAATTCCGATTTTCTGTTTTTTTTAATTTACAAATTCGGAATTTTATATTATAATCAAAATCATAGGAGTGTGTTGAGTATGAAAACCTTTGGTGATAGGCTAAAAGAAGTTAGAAAAAATAGAGGTATAAAGCAAAAGGAATTAGCGAAAATGATTGGGGTTGCAAACTCTACAATTAGTAATTGGGAAAACAATACTAATCAGCCCGACATTGACACTATTAAACTGCTATGTGATGCACTTGGCATTACTCCAAGTGATTTAATTGGTGACTATACCTTAAATGATATGATTAATTTTGCTTCTATGGATAATAATGCTTTGAGCAATGAAGAAAGGCTCGCTTTGCAATTTGGTGATGATTTTGCAAATGAGGTTATGAAATTTTTTGAAGATAAATTCTCATTTGATGAAGGACAGTTACAAACAATACGTTTATCGCTTGTATTAGCTGGCGTAATTGATAGTGATATTATTAAAATTTTATTTGATGCTATGAAATTGAATGATAGAGGTTTTAATAGGCTAAGGGATTATCTTAATGAGTTGCTTATGCTCCCCCTGTATACTGAAAATATTGAAAAAGGTGATAAATTATGAACAGTCGAATTACTAACCTCCTTATAATGTCTTTGCTTAATAAAGATATAACGCAAGCTCAACGTGAGAGTATAAGTAATGCTTTAAATTCTGATAAATGCAAAATGGAGCTGGCTTTTCGTTCTTTAGATAGAAAGGATCAAGTTGCCGTTTTAAAAACTTTTGATTTTCTTACTAAAAAAGTTGACATACAGAAAGGCGATCAGAAATGAGGGCGGTAATATATGCCCGATACTCCAGCGATAGGCAAACAGAGCAGAGTATAGAAGGGCAATTAAGGGAATGCTATTCGTTTGCAGAAGCTAACGAAATAACTATAATTGATACTTATATAGATAGAGCAATAAGTGGCAAAACAGATAACCGCCCAGCATTTCAACAAATGCTTATTGATAGTGCTAAAAAGCAATTTGAAGCGGTTATTGTGTATCGTCTGGATCGCTTCTCTCGTAACCGCTATGATAGTGCCGTTAATAAGCAGAAGCTAAAAAAGAATGGCGTAAAAGTCCTTTCAGCAATGGAAAACTTGAACGGTACACCAGAGAGTATTATTCTGGAGAGTATGTTAGAGGGCATGGCAGAGTATTATAGTGCCGAATTGTCTTTGAAAATAAAGCGAGGAATGAGGGAAAATGCCTTAAAATGTAAGGCTACAGGTGGTAACTTGCCGCTCGGCTATAAAGTTGATGCGGATCTGCATTTTATAATTGACGAGCAAACCGCTCCTATAGTCATTCAGATATATAAAATGTATAATGAAGGTAAGACAGTAACTCAAATTTGCGATACATTGAATAGACAAGGGCTAAAAACTTCTCGTGGCGTTTCTTTTAATAAAAATAGCCTACATACCATATTGAGGAATGAAAAATATATTGGCGTTTACAAGTCTGGAGATATAGCCATTCCCGATGGCGTACCCGCTATTATTGATAAAGAATTATTCTATAGTGTAGGTGAGAAGATGGACAAAAATAAAAAAGCTCCTGCAAGAGCTAAAGCAAATGTAAATTATATGTTATCAACAAAATTATTTTGCGGTGAGTGCGGCTCTAATATGGTTGGTGAGAGTGGTACTGGTAGGCATGGCGGTAAATATCACTATTACAAATGTACTAAGAGAAAAAAAGAAAAGGCTTGCAATAAATCTAATATTAAAAAAGATTGGATTGAGCGGCTTGTAGTGCTTCATACAATCAATGAAATATTGAAAGATGATGTAATAGAGTATATAGCTGGAAAGGCTATAGAAGTGCAAGAGCGTGAGTTGTCCAATAATAACACTCTAAAATACTTGCAGAGTACATTGATTGAGGTTGAGCGTTCAGTAAAGAATGTTGTTACCGCTATTGAACAGGGCATTATTACCGAAAGCACGAAAAAACGTCTTGTTGAGCTGGAGGAGCAGAAACAACAACTTGAAATTGAGATTGCTAAAGAAAATATCTCCCAAAAACTCATAACGAAAGAGCAAATTATATTTTTCCTCTCCAGCTTCAAAGGCGGCTCTATTGATGATGAAAAATATTGCCAACAAATCATAGACACATTTATAAATGCTGTGTTCGTGTATGAGGATAAGGTTGTTATAACCTACAATTACAGCGGTGATAACAACACTATAACTGTTTCGGATTTAGACTTATCCACTCCACCATAAAAGGAGTTCAATTGAACTCCTTTTTATCGCTTTCTTTTCTCCATTTCCCCTTCAAATTCCTCATCTTTTATCTGCTGGGCTGAAACACTCTTATCAAGCTCAGGGTTAATTCTGCTGAAGTAAAGCTCAGGTGATTTAACATTAATTATCACAGTTTCTTTCGCAGCTTCAATGTCCTTTGAGTTTTTACCCCTAAAATTTTGCATAAGATCTATACTCCTTTTTACAACTAGCCCTTTTTTAAAAGTATAAGCAGATATATAATATTTATGTATTTTTGCAAATGAAAAGAACAAGGTGGTAATATGGAATTAAAGGGACGGCTCAAATTAATAGCAGACAAGGTTCCCAGATGTCACACGGTTGGAGATGTTGGCACAGACCACGCATTTATACCCATTTATCTAATACAAAAGGGTATATGTAAAAAAGCAGTTGCAGCTGATATTAAGGAAGGTCCTGTTAACACTGCGAAGAAGAATATTCAAAGCCACGGTTTGGATGAACTCATTGAGACAAGGATGGGCAGCGGTCTTCAGCCTTTGGGGATGGGTGAATGTGACACTGTTGTGATTGCCGGAATGGGAGGGCTTTTGATCAGGAATATACTGTCGGAGGAATACAAAAAGGCCTGCGCCACAGGTACACTTGTACTTCAGCCTATGTATGCGGTTGAGGCGTTGAGGCAGTGGCTCTATGCCGAAGGCTTTGAAATATATGATGAGGAACTTGAGGCAGAGGATGACAAGGTATATGTGGTGCTTTGTTCCAGGTACACAGGAGTTAGGGTTGCAAGAAAAGAGCTTGACTGCATTATAGGAGAAAAGCTAATCGAAAAGCAGGACCCGTTGCTTGCAAAATACCTGGATAAAAAAATAAGTCAGACGGTGAAGGTGATTTATGAAATAAGAAATAGTTCAAAATACACTGGGGAGATTCTTGAAAAGAATATGAAGGTACTTGAACTGTTAAGTAGATTATTGAATGCCATAAAATGAAGGAGGACATTATGAGCTTAAAATGCAGCGAGATTTTTCAATATCTAGAGAGCCTGGCGCCTAAAAAGCTGGCAGAAGAATGGGACAATACAGGTTTAATGGTTGGGGGGGCAGGCAGAGCTGTAAAAAAAGTTTTGGTATGCCTGGATGTTACGCCTGATGTTGCTGAGGAGGCAATTATTAGCAGGACGGATTTGATTATTTCTCACCATCCCTTAATATTTAAAGCTTTAAAAAAAATAAGCGATGAAGATTCGAAAGGACTTTTGATACATAAACTGATAAAGCATGATATAGGGGTTTACAGTCTTCACACCAACCTGGATTTTGCCATGGGAGGCTTAAATGATTGGCTGGCGGAAAAACTGGGGCTGCAGAATATACAAATCCTTAAGGAATATAAATCAGAGAAGCTTTACAAGCTGGTGGTTTTTGTTCCCGGTGAGGCAATGGAAAAGGTGCGGGAAGCGCTTTGTCAAGCAGGTGCAGGCTGCATCGGCAATTACAGCGACTGTACCTTTATGACGCAGGGGATAGGTACCTTCAGACCGCTTGAAGGCGCGACCCCTTATATCGGAACAAAAAGCACACTTGAAAAAGTGGATGAATACAGGCTTGAAACAATTATACCGGAAGAACACTTAAATAGAGCCTTAAAGTCAATGCTTGAAGCTCATCCCTATGAAGAAGCGGCCTATGACATTTATCCTTTGGAAATCAAAGGCAAAGCGTATGGCTTGGGCAGGGTAGGAGAACTGCAGGAAGGCTTAAATCTCGAAAGCTTTGCCGCATATGTCAAGGGAAAAATAGCGGTGAGCAACCTGAGGATTGCTGGTATGACTGGTGTGATAAAAAAGGTTGGGGTATTTTGCGGAGCCTTTGATGATGGACTTGTCAATAGTGTAGCCAATAAGTGCGATATACTTGTAACCGGAGACGTTAAGCACCATTCTGCAGTAGATGCTGTTCAGGCTGGCATATGTGTTATGGATGCGGGCCATTTTGGTACTGAACGCATAATTGTCGAGAAGCTGGCATATATTCTTTCAAAGAGGTTCCCGGGTATTGAGGTTGTTGGAAGCACGGTGGAAAAAGACCCATTTATCTACTATTGACCTCAACTATTTAAAATAGTATAATAAACTTTGCTGCTCAGGTTGAGTGATTTTCGCAACCTGTTTTAATAAAAGCTGTTTTTGAAGCGGAATCATAATTGTTATCTGAAAAATAGTGTTGAGTAAACCAGACAATCGCGTGTGCAGCGCCGCAAGGCCGCACATGAGGAAAGTCCGGGCTCCATAGGGCAAGGGTGCCGGGTAACTCCCGGTGAAGGCGACTTCAAGGAAAGTGCAACAGAGATATACCGCATACTAGAAACTAGATGCTAGAAACTAGATACTAGAAAGCTGGAAGGGCTTTATGGCCGTTCTTAAATCTGGTGCCTGGTCTCTAGTGTCTAGTCTCTGGTTTGTAAGGGTGGAAAGGTGAGGTAAGAGCTCACCAGCGGCATGGCGACTTGCCGGTCTATGTAAACCCCACCCGGAGCAACACCTCGATTGGGACGTTAAGGCTGCCCGCCAGTTCCGTGAAGGTGGCTTGAGCCTTGCAGAAATGCATGGCCTAGATAGATGATTGTTTAATACAGAACCCGGCTTACAGGTTTACTCGAACAAAGTATCAAAGGCACCGGCTTAAATGGCTGGTGCTTTTGTTTTTATAGGTCTCGTATTCGTTGAACAAAAATCTGTTTACACAGAAAAATTATTGGTATATTATAGACATATAATAGTTAAAAAAATAACACAGGTGGTCTATGGAAAAGGAAAACAGGGTTGCCGTCATAGGAATAATTGTGGGCAACAGGGAAGAAGCAGCCAAAAAAGTCAATGAAATACTAAGTAATTACGGCAATATAATAGTGGGGAGAATGGGTATACCATATAAGGAAAGAGAGCTTTCGGTCATGTCGGTAATAGCAGACGGCACCAATGATGAAATAGGGGCTTTGACAGGAAAGCTGGGCAATATTAAAGGTATTAAAGTAAAAGTAGCTCTTATGTGCTAAAAAAAGATTCCACTGCTTTCAAGAAAAGCTGTTTTTGCAGCGGAATAAAAAATAAATTTTTCTAATTTTCTGAGAGGCGGGAATTCTCCTTCCTCGAGGAAGTTGAATAAAAGGCCTGACGTGAAGGTAGGTTCCAATGCGAAGGGGGAGAATGTTATGAGAAATACATATGCGAACTCTTCTTGACCTGGTGCTGAAAGCTTGTGTCGAGGGGAGTTTTTAGTTTAATTGGTTAAAAATTTATTTGCGGAGGTATTGTGTATGAAAAATTCAAAGGTAAGATTTATAACAAGAACGGCAATACTGCTGGCTTTAGTAGTTTCTGTACAGATGATAGGAAGGATGCTTCCTCCCGGTGTAAGCAACTTTATCGTCGGACCACTGGTAAACGCCTGCCTTATAGTGGCTGCTGCATTTGCGGGGCTTTGGGGCGGTGTTTTGATAGCGGTACTATCACCCTTTACATCCCTTATTAACAATCATGCTCCAATCGCAACTGTGCTGCTTTCATTTGCACCGGTTATAGCTCTTGGCAATGCGGTTCTAGTCGTTCTGTTTTACCTGTTAAAAAATAAAAATCAGATACTCGGGGTTGCTGCCGGTGCAATAACTAAATTTGCAGTCCTCTTTGTCGGAATTAATATATTCCTTGGGGTTGTTACGGTAAAGCCCCAACTGGCAAAGACTCTAGGTGTTCTTTTCGGGGTTGCGCAGCTTTGGACGGCACTCCTTGGCGGAGCTGTTGCACTTTTAATAATAAAAGCTCTGGGTAAAGCAATAAAAGAATAATAATCATTTCCTGCCTCCCAAACATAAAATAATATAAAAGCCCATATTTTAAGATACATTGTGGAGGCCAGGATGATATATCTTGATAATGCCGCAACATCATTTCCAAAGCCTGAAAAGGTCTATGAAGAAATAGCAAGATGCATGCGGGAGTACTGTGCCAACCCCGGCAGAAGCGGACACGCCATGTCCATTGAAGCGGGAAGGGCTGTTATGCAAGCAAGAGACACAATCAGCAGCCTGTTTAATATTAGTAATCCCTTGCAGCTTGTTTTTACCAAAAATGCGACAGAAGCTTTGAATATTGCAATCAAGGGGGGTCTTAAGCCAGGAGACCATGCCATAACCACCGGCATGGAGCACAACTCTGTAATAAGACCCTTAAAAACCCTTGAAAGAGACTTTGGTGTTGAGCTGTCCATTGTACGAGGAAATGATTTCGGAGAGATACAGCCCGAGGATATAGGCAGATGCATCAGGCCGAATACAAAGCTTATTGCTGCTACCTTATCATCAAATGTAAACGGAATCATTTTACCTGTAAAAGAAATAGGCGCAATTGCCAGGGATAAAGGCATAACCTTTCTGGTAGACGGATCCCAGGGAGCCGGCAGCGTAACAATTGATGTAGAAGATATGAATATTGATATGCTTGCCTTCCCGGGCCACAAGGGCTTGCTTGGGCCACAGGGCACAGGAGGTCTGTACGTCAGGGAGGGAGTGCATATAAACTGTCTGATGCAGGGGGGAACAGGAAGCAGCTCCGAAAGTGTCCTGCAGCCTGAATTTATGCCTGATTACATGGAAAGCGGCACTTTGAACACACCCGGGATAGTTGGTTTAGGGTTTGGCGCCAGCTTTATTAAAAGCTTCGGAATTGAAAATATCAAGCATTACAAGTCTGAGCTTATTAAGAGGCTGCATGAAGGTATCGTGGATATAAAGGAAGCAAAGCTCTACAGCAAAAGTGATATCAATAAGAATTCGGGCATTGTGGCTCTTTGTTTTAAAAATATGGACTCTAATGAAATAAGCAGCCTGCTTGACAGGAAATATCACATTGCAACAAGAGCTGGCTTGCACTGTGCTCCTCTGGCTCATAAAAGCCTTGGCACGCTAAAGTGCGGGCTTGTCAGGCTAAGCGTAGGCTGCTTTAATACGGTGGAGGAAATTGACTTTACCATTTCTGCATTAAATGAAATTTCAAGGGAAGTACAAAAAAATTAAGAATCTTGATTAACTCATAGAAAAACTTACTGAATTCAACTGCTTATTTATTGCGTATATTAACATTTCTTTAACATTCAATTAATCCTATTTTACCTTTCAATAATACAACTATAATACTTTAAGTATATTATTTGAATGTGCTGGTATACAAATATATACCAGGGCCTTTTGTTTCATAAATTATGAGGAGAAAGAAAATGAATATTGTAAACAAGGATAGTCCTATACCTTGTTATTATCAAGTTTATCAATTCATAAAGAACAGTATCGAAAAGGGTGAATATGACACCAGTCAGCAGCTGCCTTCGGAAAGGGCTTTGTCTGAAAAAATGGGTGTAAACAGATTTACAGTAAGAAGAGCGATTGAAAAGCTTATTGCTGACGGCTACGTATACACAATAAGGAGAAAGGGTTATTTTGTTAAAACTGACTGTATAAATCTTACTATAAACAAGAATACCAGCTACTCGAATACCATAATTGAGAACAATATGATTCCTTGCGTAAATATTCTGGAGATTCAGACTGTATATCCAACAGAGGAGCAAGTGAGTCTTTTCGGCATGAACAGGGGTGAAGTTGTCTGGTTGATTTATTTTTTAAGACATTACAATAATATACCTGCAATCCTTACCCGCTCCTTTATCCCTGAAAAACGTGTGCCTGATCTTAATTTACATATAGTAAAATATCTTTCTTTGTATAAAACCTTTGAAAATGAATACGGTATCAAGCCTGTAAGGATAAGCTCGGTATATGAAGCCTCGCTGGCTGATAAAAAGGAAAGCAAGCTGCTATCCATAAGATTAAACTCCCCGCTGCTTCAGGTAACAAGCATTGCGGTTGATCAGGCAGGTGTCCCGATTGAACAGTGCATATCCAAGTTTAGGTCGGATATAGTCAAAGTATCAGTGCGTTTCGACGAAGAAAAGGGACTTTTGCGCTGAGTTTTAAGAAATGGAGCAGTTCAGCTGTTCCTGAAAGCAGGATAAAAATGAAGTGACCCGGAGGGAGGCACATATGCATTATTCACAAGTAGTGGCAGAAGGCAGCATGGAAGGACTCAAAAAGATATTTGATCACATTTCCCAAAATGCACAGATAAAAATAATACGAAATGTTACGCCTGCCATGGTTATGGTCAGACACAGGGATTCCGTGGAGGGTACTCCTTTTTACATGGGAGAGGCATTCGTGCTGGAATGTGAGGTCGAGGTTGACAGAAATCTTGGATATGGGTGCGTGCTTGGATATGAGCCCGAGAGGGCTTTTTATGCAGCAGTTGTTGATGCGGTTTTGGGATCCGGTCATAAGCTTTCAGACCAAATCAAGCCCATGATTGATGACCTGGAGAAAGCTTTATACAGCTTATGGGAACAGGAAGCGGCAAGGGTAGCTTCCACCAGGGTTAATTTTGATGTAAAGAAGGGTTGAAAATGCAGCAGATTGTTAAAGAAGCAGGCTTTGACGAGGTGTTTGACTCTCAGAGAATATTCAGGGTTATTATGGAAGCAATGAGTTACCCGGGCAGAATTAAGAACCTGGGTGAGCATTGCTTTAAAGAGGTGGCTGATGGCTTAAACCCATACTCTTTGCTAATATTGAAAACATTATGCGACAATTGTGTGAAGTTTGGGATTTCTTCGAAAAAAAGTGACGAATGGAAAAGATACATAGAAATTAATACGGGTGCTGGATTTGATAAGGAAGAAGCTGCTGATTTTGTGCTGTTTGAAGGAAATGATTACAGCTGCGCTTATGAGAGGTTAAACAAAGGCACTTCGGAATTTCCGGAGAACAGCGCAACTGCCATTATATCAGTAGAAAGAATATATACGGGAATTAACGGCAGGGTTGATGAGAATGGTATGAGGGTCAGAATAAAAGGACCGGGTGTAAAATCAGAAAACCTTTTTGCTTTAGAGGGACTGGATTTGAATTATCTTACAGCATTGCCCGAAATAAATTCAGAATTTCCAATAGGTATTGATGTTATGCTTATAGACTGGTCGGGCAATATTGTTTGCATTCCGAGGACATCGAAGGTGGAGGTGGCATAAATTATGGGCTATGTAGCGGTTCAAGGCGGAACGGACGCCATAGAAAACTCAGAAAAGCTTTCAAACTATCTGAGGCTGAAAGGAAAAAGCCTGCCATTGACGGTAAAACAGATTCAAGACCAGCTGCGTTTTTTGGTTGACCGTGTCATGGGGGAGGGCAGCCTTTATTCTCCTTTTCATGCAGCTCTTGCAATTAAGCAATCTGAAGGGGATCCTCTGGAGGCGGCTTTCTATATCAGAGCTTACAGGTCAACCTTGAAAAGAATTGTTGACACATTGCCTCTCAATATGCAGGAACAAAGAATTACAAGAAGAATTTCCTCTGCTTTTAAAGATATTCCGGGGGGGCAAATACTGGGCCCCACCCAGGATTACAAACAGCGCATGCTGGATTTTTCGCTCGTTGAGGAAGACGAGGAAGCAATGCACAAGGCTCTGTCTGACTATGAAGCGGAATTAAAACCTAAGCCCATTGGAGAAAAAGGCTTTGTTAAGGTTGTTGACATATTAAAGAGCCAGGGCCTTGTGAAAGAGGCGGCTAGAGAGACGGAGGAAGCTGCGGCGGATATCACGAAGGAATCTGTAGCATTTCCCGCAGATAGAAGCTCAAGCCTTCAAATGCTTTCCAGAAGCGAGACGGGAGGAGTGCTCGCCCTGGCATACAGCAGTATGAGGGGTTATGGCAGCATCCACCCGACAATTGCAGAGCTAAGAGTCGGACATGTTCCGGTGCGCATTCCTCATCCGTTCAGAGAGAATGAAACTGTTACAATAGGTTCAATACAAGTGACTGAAGCGGAAATACTTGCAAAGTTTGAGTCTTGCGGACAGGATGAGAAGCCTTATTTTACGTTGGGTTACGGATGCTGTTTTGGGTGCAATGAAGTCAAAGCAATTTCAATGGCAGTGCTGGACAGGACTATGAAGGAGGAAAAGGCTGATGCACCCGCTCAGGATCAGGAATTCGTCCTGATGCATACCGATGGGATTGAGTCATCAGGCTTTTGTGCACATTTCAAGCTTCCCCACTATATTACCTTTCAATCGGATCTTGACAGGCTAAGAGCAACCCAGGAGAAAAAATCCAAAAAAGAAGTTAAGACAGGGGAGAACATTAATGACCTTTGAGTATAATTTTGCTTTCATAGACGAAAATGCCAAAAAGGAAATACGGAGGAAGCTGCTGAAGGCAATTGCTATTCCAGGACATCAGGTGCCATTTGCATCAAGAGAGCTGCCTATCGCCAGGGGCTGGGGGACTGGGGGGCTGCAGATAACAATGGCAATAATAGGCCCCGAAGATGTGCTTAAAGTAATAGACCAGGGATGCGACGGAAGCGTTAACGCAGTAAACCTAAGAAAGCTTATTTCTAAAACCACAGGTGTAAGAACTACTTTTGAGACACATAAGGCAACAATAATTCAGACAAGGCACAGGATACCTGAAGTGCCCATGAAAGAAGGGCAGATTTTAGTATTCCAGGTACCACTTCCAGAACCCTTGAGATTGGTTGAGCCCAGTGAAGCGGAAACGAGAAGGATGCATTCGGAGAAGGATTACAGCCGACTGTGGGTTACACTGTATGAGGATATTGTGAAATGGGGTTCCATATCAATTGGAGCAAGCTACCCATGTAAGGTTAACGGACACTATGTTATGTCCCCTTCACCTATTCCAAAATGGGATATCTATAAGCTGCACCAGTCAGAGTGCCTGTATCTTTTTGGAGCCGGCAGGGAAAAACGTATATACGCTGTGCCTCCTTACACTGATGTTGAGCCATTGCAGTTTGCCGACAAGCCATTTGAGGTGGAAAGCTTTGAGGGGCTTTGCTGCTGCAGGTGCGGAGCAGTTGATGCTTATCTGGATGAAATATACGATGAAGAAACAGGCTGCAAGTATCATGTGTGTTCTGACACAGGATACTGTGACAGCCGGCTTGGGGGTTTGGAAAGAAATGGATTGTGATAAATTAATCTTAAAGGTGAACAATCTCAGCAAGAAATTCGGAAAAGGCTGCAGTCAATGTGAAAAGCTCACTGGGCCTGAGCATAACAGTAATGTTTGCCCAAAGTGCGGAACAGTTGTGGCTTTGCAGGACATAAGCTTCGAACTTTACCAGGGAGAAATCCTTGGGATAGTGGGAGAAAGCGGCTCTGGGAAAAGCAGTCTGGTGCAGTGCCTTTACTTTGACCAGGAGGCTTCACATGGCGAAGCTTACCTGTGCTGCTTTGATAATGGACTTTCGAATATCCTGAAAGCTCCAGAAAGCAAAAAGAGATTTATCAGAAACCATATGATGGGCATGGTATATCAGAATTCCGTGAGAGGTTTGAGACTTAATGTTACCAGCGGAGGAAACATTGCAGAAAAGCTGCTTTCGGCAGATATGTTTCATTTTGAATCCATAAGGGCAAGGGGAAAAGAACTTCTGGGTAAAACAGAGATACCTCTTTACTATATGGATGAAATGCCTAAGAGACTCAGTGGAGGCATGCAGCAAAGGGTTCAGATTGCAAAGGCCCTGGCCAACAATCCTCCGCTTCTCCTTCTGGATGAAGTAACCACAGGCCTTGATGTTTCCGTTCAGGCAAAGGTACTGGATCTTATAAAAAGCCTGCAGCAGGATTTAAACATATCCATGATAGTGGTATCACATGACCTTGGTGTTATAAGACTTCTTACAAACAGGACAATCGTACTGAAGAATGGAAGGATAGTAGAAAAAGGATTGACGGATCAGGTGCTGGAAGACCCTCAGCATGCCTATGCCCAGCTGCTTGTACATTCAATGCTTTAAAAGGAAAGAGGTTGAACGCGTGCTTAATGTAGTTAATTTATCAAAGACATTTACAATGCATATACGTGGAGGCAAGAAGATATTAAGCTTCAAGAATGTAAGCTTTAGTGCAGCTAAGGGCGAATTTATCGGCGTAACCGGACCAAGTGGAATAGGAAAGTCTTCGCTGCTTAAGTGCATTTACAGGACATACCTTCCAACTGAGGGAGATATCTGGTATACCGACTCGACAGGTAAGGAATACAATCTTTCCTCTGCAGATGATCATACAGTGCTAAAGCTCAGAAGAAATGAATTGGGATATATTTCACAGTTTTTTCATGTAATACCACGCGTGTCTGCTCTTGAAATACTTTCGGGGGCCCTTATATCCAGGGGGCAGGATAGACAGGCAAGCATTGAAAGAGCAAAAGAGCTGCTTGAGAGGATGAATATTTCTCCTTCTCTTTGGGATATGTTTCCATCTACCTTTAGCGGAGGAGAAAAGCAGAGACTAAACATCATCCATGCAATCATAACCAGACCCAGACTGCTTATGCTTGATGAACCGACAGCATCTCTCGACCCAAAGACAAGGCATGAGGTTGTAAATCTGATTTTGGAGCTAAAAAGTGAGGGTACAGCCATGATAGGGGTATTTCATGATTATGATACTCTTAACAAGCTGGCAGACAGCCGTATTGACTTAAAAGAAGGAAGGGGCTGCGTATATGCTTGAAAATGAATTTATTGAGAGGTTTAGCGGAGGGTGATATGATTAGTGCGAGCAAATTGATAAGAAATTCTCATATTGTTCTTCCTGATGAAGTTATAAAGGGGGACGTTCATATTGAGGATGGACGAATAAAAGGCATATATAAGGATTGCAACAGTGCAATGTCTATTGAAAGGCCTTTGGAAGTTATCGAGGCAGATGGAATGTACCTGATGCCAGGTGTTATTGATATTCACAGTGATGCGATGGAAAAGGAAATTCAGCCCAGGCCAAATGCCATGTTTCCGCTGTATATGTCCTTCCGGGAGTTGGAAAAGAAACTGGCCGGATGCGGGATAACAACAATGTATCATTCTCTGAGCCTTAGCAGTGAGTGGGGTGTAAGAGGAAGGAGCACAGTGCTTGAAATAATAGAGGGTATACGGAATTATCAAAAAATTCGTGCAATGATCGACCATCGGATTCATCTAAGATATGAGGTTACATTTCTTGAGGGATTGGAATTGATTGATGAAATGCTTGATAAGGAGTTGATTGATTTTCTGTCCTTTATGGATCATACGCCCGGACAGGGACAGTTTGCAAAGAATGGGGCGTATCATGAGTTCATGATGAAGTCATACGGGTTCACTGCTGATATGGCGGAGGCGTCAGTGGAAAAACTTTTAAACCTTAAGGAGAAAATAGATTGGAATAGACTCGCTGCCCTTGCAAATAAGGCAAACAGGCTTGGAATAAAGCTTGCAAGCCATGATGATGACTGCATGGGAAAGATAGATGCCTTGGTATGCTATAAGGGTAACGTTTCGGAGTTCCCTATAAACATTGAGACTGCCAGGTACGCAAAGGATAAGGGTATACACGTTTGTGTCGGAGCTCCCAATATAGTAAGGGGAAGCTCTCACAGTAAAAACATGAGGGCAATGGATGCAGTAATGGAAGGAGCTGCCGATATAATTTGTTCCGACTATCTTCCCTCATCCATGATTCCGGCTGTATTTATAGTACACGAGGAGGGGGTAGGACTTCATAAAGCAGTAAACATGGTTACCCTAAATCCCGCAAAGGCACTTGGCATTGATTCGGAACTTGGCTCAATTGAGGCCGGCAAAAAGGCGAATCTTGTTCTGGTGGAGATGCATAACGGCTATCCCCTGGTAAGAAGGACAATAGTCGAAGGTGAAACTGTATATCAAAATAACTTCCATATAATTAAGTGCCTTGAGGAGGAGAAGCTATGCTTATAAGAGAGGCTGTATTTGATGATATCGCGAATATACTGGAGCTATATACTGATATAGGTGACAGTGAAGAAATCACTGCCGAAAAAATCGCGCACATATGGGATAGAATAAAGAGCTATCCTTATTACAAGATGCTGGTAGCTGAGCTTGATGGAACAATAATAGGAACGTACTGCATCATAGTGATTGACAACCTGGGGCATGGAGGGAAACCCCTCGCTGTTGTTGAAAGTGTGGTTGTTCACCCCTACTACAGAAGCAAGGGCATAGGACGACAGCTCATGCAGGATGCGATGAAACGCGCCAGAGAACAAGGCTGCTACAAGCTCATGCTTTCGAGCAACAAAAAGCGCGTGAGAGCTCACAGGTTTTATGAGGAATTGGGCTTTGAACAGCATGGTATTAGTTTTATGGTTGAGGTGAAGGATCATGAATGATCTTCACTGCCATACAAAAATATCTGATTGTTCCATGACAATCCGGGACGTAATACAGCTTGCCAAGAATGTGGGTGTAAAATACCTTGGAATTACGGATCATGATACAACTTCAGGCTTAAAGGAAGCTGTAATTCTGGGGGCTGAAGCAGGAGTAAACATAATACCGGGAATAGAAATATCAGCTTTTGATTACAAAAGAAATAAAAAAGCACATATACTCGGCTTTTACATTGAAGCGGGACATCCGGCAATTGAAAACATATGCAGAACCATGGTGCAAAGACGGAGTATTGCATCACAAAACATGGTGAACAGAATTATTGACGCAGGGTACAAAATAACCTGGAAGCAGGTCGAGAGCTATGCCGAAGGAGGTACTGGAGTTTATAAGCAGCATATAATGCATGCTCTTTTAGATATGGGCTATTGCACGCAGATTTATTGTGATTTATATAAAAGACTCTTTTCCAGAAGTTACGACTCAGGCATACCTGGCATAGCATATACTCCGATTGAGTATATTGATGTAATTCAAGCTATAAAGGCTGTCAAGGCAGCGGGCGGAGTTGCTGTCCTGGCGCATCCGGGACAATATGGAAATTTTGACGCGGTTGGTGAATGGGTAAGTGAAGGACTTGATGGTATAGAAGCCTATCATCCTTCACACAACGCCGAGAATGAGGATAGGTGCCTTGAAATTGCGGAAAAATACAACCTGGTTTTAACAGGAGGCAGTGATTTTCACGGCGCATATGGTGAGAAGCCAGTTAAACCAGGGTGCAGAAAGCTTGGAATGCAGCATATTGAAGAACTGAAGGATAGAAGCATAAAGAGCCGAAGAGAAATGCTCAAGCTATATATATAGATTATTTTACAGAAATTGAAATTATTATTTACAAAGATAAATTAATGATTTATTAACATCAATTAACATTGTGTTTATATATACCTAATAATTTACATATAAACTTTCATTAAATATAAATTTGAAAGGAGATTCAATATGAAGAAGATATTATTACTTTTGCTAGCTGTCACAGTTATTCTTGCTTCTTTTGCTGGCTGTTCAGGAACAAGCGGCGGGAAAGACAACACAACCAATGCTTCATCAAGCACTCAGAGCGGTACATCAAAAGACTCAGCTTTAAGCGGCGAGGGAGACACATTAACCATGGTATGGTACCCTAATGAATCAGGGGAAGAATTAAAAGCTGCTCGTGATGCTATCGGCATGGTGCTTGAAAAAGCAACAGGAAAGAAAATTCAGCACAAGCTTACTACAGATTATGTAATAGCTATTGAAGCAATAGCAACAGGAAATGCACATGTCGCATTTATGGGGGCTCAGGGTTACATAGAAGCGCACAACAAAAACCCTAAGGTAATACCTCTCGTTGTAAACAGCGGAGCATCAGGCACGCTTAAGGATGCCATGTATTACAGCTGGTTAAATGTTAAGAAGGGAAAAGAAAGCGAGTACATGAAGGATGGAAAATACACCATAGACAACATCCAGGGGAAAAAATTCTCCTTTGTTTCAAACAGCTCAACATCTGGTTTTAAGGTTCCATCTGCAGGCATTGTGTCACACTTTTCAAAGCAAGACAAATGGAAGAATCTCAAATCAGAAAATCTTATTGAAGGCGGAAAGGACAAGTTCTTCAGCGAAGTTCTTTTCGGCGGTTCACATCAGGGCTCCGCAGTTAATCTTCTTTCTGGAAAAGCAGATGTTGCGGCTTTCTGTGATACTTGCGTAGCAAACTATGTTGAGCTTGCTGAAGGTAAAGAAAACACTGCAGGTGCGGTATACAGAGTAAAGAAGGATGCGGTTGATCCTTTCAAAAATTTTGCTGGACAGGAGTTTGTAGTTATATCTGTTACACCTGTTTTAAACGCTCCTTTTGCAGTCAACACAGAAAAGCTCAGCGAAAAGACAGTCAAGGCAATAAAAGACGCAATGATGTCTGATGAAACTGCTGCAAACAAGGAAATATTCGTTCCAAAGGATTCCAAGTTCAAGGGGCTCTTTAAAGAAAAAGAGAGATTTGTTGAAGTTAATGACGAGTGGTTCAATCCTATAAGAGAATTATCAAAATAATATATTATATGCAGGGGACGGCTATGTTGTCCCCTGCAATTTATAAATGAAATGGGGAAGTAACTATGCCGTTACTTGAGATAAAAAATCTCACGAAGAAGTATAATGCTGATACATTGGCCTTAAGCGATGTAAACCTGACTATTAATGAAGGGGAGTTCGTTTCTGTCATCGGTCCATCCGGTGCAGGAAAATCAACTCTCCTTCGGTGTATAAACAGAATGATTGAAGCCAGCAGCGGATACATCCTTTTTGATGGAGTGAACGTTTCAACATTAAGCAAGAATGAGTTGAGAAATTTAAGAACAAAGATTGGTATGATATTTCAGCATTACAACCTTGTTGACAGACTGAGTGTAATAGAGAATATATTGCATGGAAGACTTGGATATAAAAATACTTTTGAGGGAATATTTGGCATATACAATGAAGAAGAAAAAAAATCCGCATTTAAAATTATAGAAATACTAGGACTTAAGGAGCAGGTATACAAAAGGTGCGATCAGCTAAGCGGAGGCCAGAAGCAGCGTGTAGGAATCGGAAGAGCCCTTATTCAGAAGCCAAGGCTTATGCTTTGCGATGAGCCTATTGCTTCACTTGATCCGAACGCCTCAAAAATAATAATGGATCATTTAAGGAACATATCTTCAAAAATGGGTATAACTTGTCTTGTAAATCTGCATCAGGTGAATGTTGCATTAAAATACTCAGACAGGATAATAGGTATAAACAGCAGCAAGGTTGTTTTTGACGGAGCACCTTCGGAAATGACTTCCGATATAGTTTACAGCATTTATGGTTCGGAAGCCGAAGAGCTTGATATCGATATCGGAGGTAGAAATGCAAGCTGACATTTTTGCAAAAAGAAGGAAGGACAATCTTATATTCTTTTCTTTGCTTGGTTTGATAACTATTGCATCAATTATTGTTACAGAATACGATGTGGTTAAAGGCTTTACCAGTGTTTTTAAGGCGGCAGTCTGGGCAGTGGCAAATTTTTATCCGAATGCAAAGGCAATGGCCAAGTTGCCTGATATTCTTCCAAAGCTTCAGGAAACAATACTTATGTCAATATCCTCAACTACCTTTGCTGCAATATTTTCGATACCCTTTGCATTGTTTGGTTCTAAGGTCACTAAGATAAACAATATACTTGGTTCCGTGAGCAGACTCATTGCATCAATATTCAGAAATGTTCCTATAGTAGCATGGGCTATGGTGCTGCTTTTTTCTTTCGGTCAAAGTGCAATGACTGGATATCTGGCTTTGTTTTTTACCAGCTTTGGCTTTCTTGTCAGGGCTTTTATTGAGACAATGGATGAAACAAGCACAAGCTCTGTTGAAGCTCTCAGAGCTTCAGGCGCAAGCTACCTGCAAACTATTTTTCAGGCTGTTCTTCCTTCTGCTGCACCACAGATGATAAGCTGGGTGCTTTATACCATTGAAACCAATATCAGGAGCGCCACACTTGTTGGAATACTGACGGGAACGGGAATAGGATTTTCCTTTGAGCTTTATTACAAGAGTATGAATTATAATGCAGCAAGCCTTGTTGTTCTTGTTGTGGTTATTGTTGTTTTTGCGGTAGAGTTCATTTCAAATTATGTGAGAAGGGTGATTATATAATGCAAATGGAAGAAACCTTGAATACAGCCTGGGAAGAGCCTTCAAATGACATCAGCAATGATGAGAGGCCGATGAGCATAAGAAAAATAAGCAAAGCATCAATTGTTATGAATGCTACTTTATTATTTCTGGCAATAGTTTCCATATATGCTTTTTTTACATTTGATTATAAGAATGTTAATTTAATTGAAGCGTTTTCGAGTACATTTTATAATCTGAAAATTGTATTTCTTGAGCCCCATTTAAAGCATTTCAGTGTTCACGAAACAATATGGCAGCTGATTGTGACCTTGGGGCTTACTGTTCTTACAACTCTGATAGGTAGCGTTATTGCACTTTTCTTCGGTCTTTTCGCTGCACAAAATCTTTCAACCAAATTAGCATCCAATATAATTAAAGCTGTTGTAGCTTTTATAAGAGCAGTGCCTACAGTACTGTGGGTGCTTATATTTGCTGTGGCGGCAGGCTTAGGGAGCGTGGCAGCAGTAATAGGAATTACCTTCCATACTATTGGATATCTTATAAAAGCCTTTTCCGAGTCCTTTGAAGAACTGGACAAGGGAGTTATTGAAGCTCTGAAGGGAAGCGGAGCAAACTGGTGGCAGATAGTATTCCAGGCAGTCATTCCTTCTTGTGCGTCATACCTGATTTCCTGGACATTTCTAAGGTTTGAGATAAACTTTACCTATGCTATCCTTATGGGAGCTGCTGCCGGAGCAGGCGGCATAGGTTTTGACCTGTATATGGCCGGCGGCCATTATTTTGACCTTCGAGAGGTTGGCTTCATTACATACATTATTCTTGCTGTCGCATTAGTTCTTGAAGTCATATCAACCAGGATGAAGGTAAAGCTCAGCGGATTTGACTGACAGGTAGAGCTATGTTTTTTAAGAAAAGCAGTAAAAAAACGGCAAATATAATAATACTTCATGGTGAAAATGGCGAAAAAATTTACGAGGGTGCTTTTTCAGCACTGTCTTTAAGAGAGTCACTCATTCTAAATAAGTGTATTGAGTACTTTAATGATCAAAACCCCTGCTTTATTCACCGTTCTGCATCAGTGAACAGAATCCTCTTTGAACTTGAAGAAGGTCTTAAGGCTTTATCTTCGGGTCAAAACACTAGTTATAAATGGGATGAGCTTGAGGACGGATTTAAAAATATTCTGTATGGAGAAAAACCTATTGCAGCTGTTTCAGTTAAGTGGAATGAACAAATTTAAGATTTTAAGTCTGGCAATTTGTGTTGTTGTTTTTTTAAGCTTGTTTACATCATACTCCTTTGCTGAGAAAAAAGTAATCAGGCTTTGTTACTTCTACGTCAATACATGTGATGAATGCAGGGAGGCCGAAGACAGAATAGATCATTACATCAGTCTAATAACAAAGAAAAGCCCGCAATTTGAATTTGGCTTTTATAGCTACAATATTTCTCAAAGAGAAGGTCTTGAACTTATGCAGGAGTACTGCCATGTTTATGGCGTACCGGATGATGCAAACAGGGTGCCCCTACTCTTCGTCGGCAGGCAATATTTCCAGGGAGAAGAGAATATAGAAAAAGGTCTGAATGAGCTTGGAAAACAATTAGATACAGGAATAATCCCAGAGCTTTTGGTTGCAAACCATTCTCAAAAAGGCGCAGATATAATCATGCAAAGCTTTAATTCCCTTAAACTTGCTAGTGTGTGCGCCGCAGGTCTTATTAACGGTTTAAACCCTTGCTCACTGTCAATGCTGCTTTTTCTGCTCTCTCTGCTTATTGTAAAAAAAGATATGAAAATATTGTCTATAGGCATGATATTTATATTTGCCAAGCTTATCACATACATTTTTCTCGGTACTGTTTTGTATGAGTTTTTAAAGGTAATTGACATGAACCTATACAGTCTCGTTATGAAGCTCGTTATGGGTGTCTTTATTTCTTTTACTGCTTATTTGAATATAAGAGATTATTTTAGTGCAAAGAAAGAGAAATATGGTGAAATAAAAAATCAATTGCCTAGTTTGTTGCGTAAATTTAATCATACTATTATATCAAAAACCAAACTAATCAATGGACAGCTTGGTCTATCAGTTGCTGCAGGTATTTTAGGAATTGTAGTCTCAATTGGTGAATTTCTTTGTACTGGTCAGGTGTACCTGGCTACAATAATTTATTTTGTTCAGGCTGAAGGAAACTTTAATCTAAGTGCTTTTGCATATCTAACAATTTATTCCTTAAGCTTCATCATTCCATCTCTTTTTATACTGCTTGTACTGGTTCGAACTAAAAGGCTCATGGAATTGTCTGAAGCATTGAGAAAAAGGCTTCCGATTATCAAGCTGGCTACTGCGTTTGTACTTATAGCAGTTGGAGGGTATGTAATCATCTTGACATAATTGAGTAAGTATATGTTTCTAATAAGTACATAAAAGAACCATATGATTATAAAAATAAAGGGCCTGCGAATCCGCAAGCCCTTTATTTTACTGGTCGGAGTGACTGGACTTGAACCAGCGACCTCTTGCACCCCAAGCAAGCACTCTAGCCAAACTGAGCCACACCCCGACGGCGCTTAATTATTATAGCACACACATTTTGCTATTGTAAAGAGTGAAATATTTACATTATATGGCAGTGAATAAAGATATAGAAATTTGAAAATAATCTTGATTATAGAACGCTATAAAAGTATTTATGGCGTTTTATAATTTACGCAAAAATTACGGGAGGGCTTTAATATGTCTGATTATGAGGCTGCAGCTGATATAAAGCCTCAAATAAAAGCTTTAAGGCACAAAGCCAAAACAAGGCCTGCAAACAGATATTTCTTAACCTATTGTGTCTTGCTTATTACGGTAATGATATTATGTGTAAACAATTTATATCTTTTCATTTCCTATAAGAACTTCAAGCAAAGCTTTGAGGAATCATTGAACGGCATGAAAGCCGGAAATCACGAGCGGTCTGAATTAACCAGAAGTAATAAAAAGTTATTGGAAGAAAATCTGATAATAAAAAAAGAAAACAACAGTTTAAAAGAGCTTAATTCAGTATTGTCTGCGCAGAATCAGGAGATTTTGCGACAGATGGAGGAGATTAAAAAAACAAATGAAGAACTTGCAAGGAAGAACAAAGAACTGGTAGATGACAATATAGCTCTCCAAAACTCACTGAAAAAGGCAGCAGCGGTTGGGATTAAGCCTCAAAACTACACAAACTTCGATGGCATAAGTTCCAGGGGGGAGCTTGATAGAGGAAGTTATCTGGGAAAGTTTCTGGGCACAGCGTATACCCCAAGCGCCGACGAATGCGGGAATAACAAGGGTATTACAAATTCGGGCAAGCCTATAGTTCCGGGAATTTCTGTAGCAGTGGATAAAAATCACTGGCCTTACGGCACGGTTTTCTACATCAAAGGCCTTGGGTATGCTGTGGCAATGGACACAGGAAGTGCAATAAAAGGGCAGAAACGATTTGATTTTGCTGTGTTTGACAAGAATTTTGCAAAAAATCTGGGTTCGAAGCAGTGGGATGTTTATCTTGTCAAGATGGGAAAAGGATATGTGGAGGATATAAAATTTTAATAAGGGGCTAAAATCCAATTTGAATATTTTAATATTTAATAATCCATAATAATCTGGAAATACAATATCAGAGGTGATTCCTTGCGTGATATAAAAAAAATGCTTAAAGAACTGTTCTTGTTTAATGAGCCTAAAAAAGATGATAAATTCATATTAAAGGAAACAGAAGAAGAAAAGAATCAGATAAAAAAAGAAGAAATTGAAATTAAGCAAGAGCAGCAGAAAAAGAAGAGAGACAGGAGTGTAATAAAGAAGCTCTTTGATCCAAACGAGGAGAAATATGCCTCATCAGAGAGCAAAGAACAGAAAACAAAGCAGGAGGATGACCATTCACAGCCAAAGGAATATATCAGCAAGCACCTTCATGAAAATCTTGATTACATGAAGAAAGTATTCTATGTTCCTGAAAACGGTGATATTGTTATTCGTGAATTTGCAGTAACATTAAAAAAAGACAAAGTGGCTGAAGCTTTTATAATTTTGATTGACGGAATGATAGACCGTACAATTATTAATACAAATATACTTCAACCCCTTATGCTGCTCTCAAACATTGAAATAGAGCAAAGAGAAGATGAAGTTGGGGAACAGGTAAAGAAACGCTTGCTTCCTCACAACCAATTGAAGGTTACCACAAAATTCGATGAAGTTATTGAAGAAGTAAATTTCGGTGGAGTCGGATTGTTTGTCGATGGTTCTGAAATTGCTTTTGTGTGCGATGTTAAGGGCTGGGAACACAGGGGCATAGAGAGGCCGAATACGGAAATAATCATAAGAGGCCCTCAGGAGGGCTTCAATGAGGTATTAAGATGCAATACTGCATTAGTCAGGAAAATACTAAAGGATGAAGACCTTGTAGCCGAAAACGCATCCCTGGGCAGAAGAAGCAAAACCCCATGCTCAATACTCTATATAAAGGATATTGCAAACGATGATCTTGTGAAAGAAGTGAAGAGAAGGATAAAGAGCATAAAAACTGACTATGTAATTGACTCCGGAATGCTTGAGCAATATCTTGAAGACCACACCTTCCTTCCTGCACCGCAGATCATTGCAACCGAAAGACCGGACAGAGTGGCGGCAGCACTTACTGAGGGCAAGGTAGCTGTTATCATGCACGGCAGTCCCTTTGCTCTGATTATGCCAGCAACAAATTACGACCTTATGCACTCGGCGGAGGATGCCTTTCTAAGGTTCCCGTACACTAACTTTTTGAGAACCATACGAATTGTAGCCATTTTTATGTCACTTTTGCTGCCGGGATTGTATGTTGCCATAACAAACTATCATCATGAAATGATCCCTACGGATTTGCTTCTGGCAATTGAAGCAGCCCGTGAAAAAGTGCCCTTCCCGTCAGTTGTTGAAATTTTGATAATGGAGTTTTCTTTTGAGCTTATAAGAGAAGCGGGTATTAGAATACCGGGGCCTATTGGACCTACGCTTGGTATTATCGGAGCTCTTATTCTCGGTCAGGCTGCAGTTGCAGCCAATATAGTAAGTCCCATACTGATTATAATTGTAGCTGTAACAGGAATAGGTTCCTTTGCCATACCGAATTATTCACTGGCTATAGCATTCAGGATTCTAAGGTTTGTTTATATATTCCTTGGAGCGATATCTGGTTTTCTGGGTATAACCACGGGACTGTTCATACAGGGACTTTGGCTGACATCAGCAAAATCCTTCGGCGTGCCCTTCCTGGCTCCTTTTGCCCCAAGGACTAAAGGCGGATTTGCAGACGAGCTTACAAGGGCGCCCATATGGAAGCAGGAGACGCGGCCTGATTATCTTAACACAAAGGACTTGAAAAAGCAGCCCAAAATAAGCAGGGAATGGACGCAGGCTGAAGAAAAAACAAAAAAACAAAATGAAGAAAACAAAAATGCAGATAATAGTAAAGAGTAAGGGGTAATTGTGCTTGATAAAGAAGATTTCTTTACTTTTGATGATTTCAATTTTATTTTCAATGTTTTCTGGCTGCTTTGACAGAAGAGAAATAGATGAGCTTGCGTATGTAATGGCTGTAGGACTTGACAAGGGCAAAACTAATGCTCTCAGAATGACCCTGCAGATTGCTATTCCTTCGGCAGCAACAGGAGGAGGGAAAGAAAACGGAGGAGGTGAAGGAGGAAGTGAGAGTTCCTATGAAATTACTGTAGAAACACCAACCATTTACTCGGGAATAAATATAGCCAATACTTTTGTAAGCAGGCAGCTTAACCTGTCTCACACCAAAGCGCTGATTTTTTCGGAGGAATTGGCCAGAGAGGGTGTGAAGCCTTATATTAATGCAATTACCAGGAACAGGGAGTTCAGGCCTGATATGAATGTACTGGTATCCAAAACCTCAGCAGAGAAGTTCATCCGCAACGTAAAACCCAGGCTGGAGGCCAATACTGCCAGATACTACGAGTTGACACTTGCTGGCTTTAACTACACAGGTTTTATAGCAAATACTGATTTTCATAAATTTTACAGACAATCCGTAGCTATTGACCAGCAGCCTGTCGCAATACTTGCTGCAGTTAGTTCATACGAGGGTTCAGAAGATATAAAGCTTGAGGATTCGACATATAAGGACAAAGGCAGAGATTTACCCTTTGAAGGAGATTTTAAAGCGGGGAAAATACCAAACTCTGGTGGTTTGAAGGCAGAGGTAATGGGTCTTGCTGTATTCAGAGGAGATAAAATGGTTGGAGAGCTTGACGGAGAGGAAGCCGGTATGTATCTTATGGCAACGGGTGAGTATAACTATTCCTCCATGACTTTTCTTGATCCCGTTACAAAGAACAACTTTATTGTACTGAATGTAAAGCAAAGCAGAATGCCTCAACAAAGGATAAAAATGGAAGGTGATAATCCCCACATTTACACAAAATTAATCCTTGAGGCGGATATAATGTCAATTCAATCAGGAATAAACTATGAAAAACCCGAAAACTTAAGCAAACTTGAAGAAGCGGCTGAAAACTCAATTAAGGAAGGTATGCTGAGGTACCTAAACCGCACAGCCAGGGAATTAAATTCAGATATTTGCGGTTTCGGAGCCCATTTGAAAAAGAACTTCCTTACCTGGCAGGATTGGGTAAAATTCGACTGGCCAGGCAGGTACAAAGATTGTAAGTTCGATGTTGAGGTTGATCTTAAGATCAGAAGGCCAGGCTTGATGGTTAGGACATCACCTCCCAATTCATAAGAAGGAAAGGCAGAGCAATAAAATGAACATAGGAAGAATTTTTATTTTGGTTTTTCTCATTTGGATTTTTATTTATACAGCAAGCTATGGTGTGTGGACATGGAAAAGAGAAAATAAGCTTGGTGCCATAATGCTTATGCTTTTGGCTGCCGCTTCATTAGCGCTGCCGGTTTATGCATTGCTTTTCAGAGAAGGTTGATATTTATACTTATTGATAGTAATAAAGGAGTAAAAATGAACAAGAAAATTGTATTTGGAAATTGGGAAGCAATTACAGTTATAATAAATATGATTTGCACAAAAATCTTCATAAGCTTTCCCAGATTTATGGTTGAGGATGCTGGTACGGCTTCCTGGTTGCTGACGATTTATATTTCAATTCTTGCCTTTATTGGTTTCTATATAATATCAGGTCTTTACAAGGGCTTTGAGGGAAAGGACCCTATTGAGCTTGCGGAATTGGCGGCCGGCAACACAGGCAGGGTAGCAGCGGGCATTGTGCTTACTCTGCTTATGCTATACTTTACTGCATATCATCTAAGGCTGTACGCAGAGAACCTGAAAATTATAAGTCTTAGCATTTCACCAATAAGCTATGTAATGTTATTTTTTGTAACAGGCATGCTGGTATCGGCCAAAACCGGACTTGAGTCTCTTGTGAGGCTGCATTCCATCTATGTGCCGGTTATCGCCACAGGGTATTTGATTATTTTACTTGCAGTATTGCCGTTGTTCCGGTTTGAAAACATTTTGCCTGTTCTTGGCACAGGTCCGTATGAAATTTTTATAAAAGGCTTTAGCAGGCTATCGATTTTTGCAGAATTGATACTTCTATTCCTTATGGCTCCATATTTAAGATCCAACAGGAATTTAAAAATATCAGGATATACGGCTCTTGGATTTTCATGCTTTTTTCTGTTAACAGGGGCAATAACATACATCGGAGTAATGACATATCCCGTAGCACTGGAAAGAATCCTTCCGATATATCCAATGTCAAGGCTTATTGATTACGGCAGGTTCTTCCAAAGGATTGAATCGGTGTTTGTGTTTATCTGGGCCGGGGCAGGACTTTTATATATATCTGTGGCATTTTACTTCTGCCTTGAGGTTTTCAGAAAAACCTTCAGGCTTGAGTATTCAAGACCTCTAGCTTTACCCTTTGCTGCAATTGTATCAACTATTGCCCTGTTGTCCCCAAGTCTTATGGCTTCAATCCAGATAGATTCTCAATATTTCAGAAGATGGTCCTGGATATTGTCGTTTGGATTGACTATAATAATACTAATGGCAGCACGTATAAAAAAAAGCAGGAAGGCAACTGAAAAAAATCCAACCAGGTGCTAGGCTTGGAATTGTAAAATTAAAATTTATATGGAATTATTAAAAAGACATGGTATAATAAAAAAAAGACCTTTTCTGTGAAGACAGGTCGATAAATTGAGTGGCACATAAAAAATAGAATACGGGGGGAACATATGGCTGATTTCTGCTTAAGCTGTTGTAAAGAAAAGCATTCTGAGTTAAGGAGCGTTTCAGACAGACGCATTGTGGTAAGCAAGTACACATTACAATGCAGCGGTTGTGGACAGCAAAGGAATATAGCCTTGGGCATAAGACCCAAAAAAAAGTTAAATTTAGATTTTGTTGTGAGACACCCATAAGGGTGTCTTTTTATTTTGAAATTCATTATAAAAAACCGCCAACCCTTACGGTTAGCGGTTTATACTGGCAGGGGAGACGCGACTCGAACACGCAACACACGGTTTTGGAGACCGTTGCTCTACCATTGAACTACTCCCCTACGCGCTTTACTAGTATACACTAGCGAAAAATATGTGTCAACGGGTAAATTGTAGTAAGAATCTAAATTATCTCATATTTCCATCTAAAAGCTAAAAAAATATGGATTTAAATAAATTTTGTGGTAATATGGTAATTGAAATTTATACTCATCATTCAGGAGGATTTTGATATGAATATAAAGCTAGGCTTTATTGGAGCGGGGAATATGGGGGCCGCTATGATTAAAAGCATCGCAAGGTCAGGCATTGTTCCGGCGGGAAATATATACATATATGATTTGGATATGTTTAAGCTGGAGGAATTAAAAAAAGAAATCGATATCAATTTGCAGGAAAGCAGCCTGAAGGTAGTAGAAGAAAGCGACATTATTATTCTTGCAGTTAAACCAAATGTCATAAAAAATGTACTGGAGAATTGCAAAACCGCATTTAACGAGGCAAAAATTCTTGTTTCTATTGCAGTAGGCATACCAATCAGCTTTTATAAAAGCATATTGGGCAATGGCAGCAAAATAATAAGGACAATGCCAAATACACCAGCTTTGGTCGGAGAAGGAATGACTTTGATTTCCTTCGATAACAGTATTGGTGCAGAAGAAATATCAGAGGTTAAAAAGCTTTTTGAATGCATTGGAAAGGTAGAGTTTCTTGAGGAAAAGCTGATGAGCGAGGTAACAGCCCTTACAGGCAGCAGTCCAGCTTATGTATATATGTTTATTGAAGCTATGGCTGATGCAGCCGTGCAGTCTGGAATTCCGAGAAAGCTGGCATATAAGCTTGCAGCCCAGGCACTACTTGGTTCAGCGAAGATGGTTCTGGAAACGGATAAGCATCCTGGCGAGTTGAAGGATCAGGTATGTTCCCCTTCAGGAACGACCATTGAAGCCGTAGCGGCTTTAGAAAAAAATGGATTCAGATATGCTGTCATGGATGCAATGAGAGAATGCACAAAAAGGGCAAGGGAGATAGCCGAAGCTTATGGGAAATAATAAAGAAATAAGAATAAGGAGAGGCTTGTGAAAAGGGTTATAATATACACGGACGGAGCCTGCTCTGGAAACCCTGGAATGGGAGGATGGGCAGCCATACTTAAGTATGGGGAGCATGAGAAGATATTGACTGGTTCTGAGGACGAGACAACAAACAATAGAATGGAGATGATAGCTGCCATAGAAGGACTGAAAGCTTTAAAAGCTCCTTGCGAGGTTGAGCTTTACAGCGACAGTGCTTATTTGATAAGCGGTTTTGAAAAGGGCTGGATTTACAACTGGAAACGCAACGGTTGGATAACGGCTGGCAAAGATCCGGTAAAAAATATTGATTTGTGGCAGGAACTGGACAGGCTTAATAAAATACACTCAATAAAATGGATTAAAGTTAAGGGCCATTCTGACAATGAATTTAATAACAGGTGTGACAAGCTGGCCGTTGACGAAATAAAAAAACGCAAAAAGGAAGCTCAGGGCTGATTGGAGGATTTAAATGAACTACGAGGAAAAAACCATTTCAAAAAGAAAAGTTTTTAATGGAGCAGTAATAGATGTGGAGGTACACGAGGTTATCCTTCCAAATGGGAAAACTGCAAAGCGAGACATAGTGCTTCATCCGGGAGGTGCGTTTGTGATACCTATAAACGAAAACGGCGAGGTCTATATGGTAAGACAGTTTCGAAAGCCATTGGAAGCATTTTCGCTTGAGCTTCCGGCAGGAAAGCTTGATCAGGGCGAAGACCCGGCAGAATGTGCGAAAAGGGAGCTAAGAGAGGAAACAGGGCTTAGGGCGGCGCAAATCAGACATGTGCTGAGCTTCAACACCACTCCGGGCTTTTGCAATGAATTGCTGCATATGTATGTGGCAACAGGGCTGGAAGAAGGAGAGTCCTGCACCGATGAAGATGAGTTTTTATCTACAGAAAAATATAAGGTGGATGAACTGCTTGCCATGGTGCTGAAGGGTGAAATAACAGACGCAAAGAGTATAATAGGGATATTGATGGCAGATAAGATAATAAAGGGAGCAATCAAATTTTAGGGCATGTTGACTTTTAAAAATTACAGTACACCTGTGTTGTAATTTTTTATTTTTAACGGGCATAGAATCATAATAGGCGAAATTATGGCAAAGGGGAAATAAGCTTGCTCTCTAAAATTGGCAACATGCTCGTAAAACATGTAAAGAACAACTCAAGCACCTATTTTGCATTGTTCCTTGTCTTTATCACAGGGCTTTCTGCGGGGGCTTTCACTGTAAATGGACTAAGCGCTATGCAGAGAGATGAGCTTACCCATTATTTCCAAGGCTTTCTACAGCTTTTTGATAACCAGCAGGTTGATAATGTAGAACTGTTAAAGCTGTCTATGATGGAAAATTTAAAAATAGTTGCCGTATTGTGGATACTTGGTGTTACAATCATCGGAATACCGTTTATTTATCTCATTATCGGAATACGCGGCTTCATAACAGGCTTTGCATCAGGCTTTCTTGTTGAAGCCTTGGGATTTAAAGGTGTTCTGTTTACATTATTAACTCTGTTCCCAAAGGAAATTATATTTGTCCCGTGCATTATTGCTCTGGGTGTAAATGGGATAAACTTTTCTCTAAATATAATAAAAAGCAGGTCTGCAAAGCATCTTTTCAAGGAAAGCCTTAGAACCAGCTTTCTGGCCTATTGTTTTGTTACATTGTTCTATTCCTGCTTCATACTTGGAGGGATTTTTCTGGAGGCATATATTACACCTGTGGTTATAAGAATTATTTCACCAATTATTGCAAATTAATGTATATTTATGGTATTATACGTTAATAATACAAATAAATTACGATTACATAAAAAAACAAAATATTAAATTTATAGAATTTTAATTGTATTATGCTTAATATTAGAATATTATTACAAAATATCAGATTATTTTATAAATTATAGCAAAATTTTCTTTAAAAACGATTAGAAATATATTACAATCTATCTATGGAATAAAATTGAAAATTCAATAAAATTATGAATAAACTAATTTAACAGAAACAAAAGGGGTAGTTGGTTAATGGAAGCTTTAGTACAAAAATTTATTAATTTTCTAGAGAAAGATAAGAGGCTGTCGAATAATACTCTTCAGTCATACAAAAGGGATATTGAGCAATACATCTCCTATTTGAGCGAATTGAACCTTAACAATATCAGCAACACCAATAAAACAACTGTTATTGCTTATCTTCTCCACCTGCAGAAGAAAGGTCGAGCTACTTCAACTATTTCGCGAAACCTTGCTTCAATCAGGTCCTTCTATCAGTATTCTGCAAAGAATAAGCTCATTGAAAATGATCCTACATCCGATCTGGAATCTCCTAAGGTAGAGAAGAAGCTTCCGCAGATTTTGTCAACACAGGAAGTGGAGCTGCTTCTGGAGCAGCCAAAATGTGTTGACCTTAAGGGGTTTAGAGATAAAGCGATGCTGGAGCTGCTTTATGCAACCGGTATAAGGGTAACAGAGCTTATCTCCCTTGATATGTCTGACGTGAACCTTGAGGCAGGATACATAAGGTGCAACAAGGGCGCAAGAGAAAGAGTGATACCTATCGGTTCCATTGCTCTTACCGCGTTGCAGGAGTACATAAGTAAAGCAAGAGGACTTCTGCTTCAAAACAATAATGAAAAAGCACTTTTTGTTAATATCAACGGAAAAAGGCTGACCAGGCAGGGCTTTTGGAAAATAATAAAGCAGTACAAAAATCAGGCGCAGATTAGTAAGGATATAACTCCTCATACACTGCGGCATTCTTTTGCAGCACATCTCCTTGAAAATGGTGCTGATTTGAGATCCATTCAGGAAATGCTGGGGCATTCGGATATTTCCTCTACCCAAATCTATGCGCAGATTGCTAAAAATAAGATAAAAGAAATATATAAAAAAACCCACCCCAGGGCGTAAAAACAATTAAAAAGGCAGAAACAGGAGCGGACAGCATGTTCGTTCTTTTTTTTTGCCTATTTTACTTAAAATATGATTAATTATGGTAAAATACATTAATGAAATCCACTGCAAAATCTTTAAACAAGATGAGTAAATCACTCACCTCTGTTGCAGCAGATTCATTAACAAGATAAAAAATTTCAGGAGGTACGCAAATGAAACGTGCAATAATCATAGTTTTGGACAGCGTTGGTATGGGGGAGCTGCCTGATGCCGGAAAATACGGTGACGAAGGAAGCAATACCCTTGGAAATATTGCAAAAGAAGTAAAAAACTTAAGACTGCCAAACATGGAGATGCTGGGACTTGGCAATATAGACAATATAAGCGGATTTGACCCTTCGGCTTTGCCTCAGGGCTGTTTTGGAAGGATGGCTGAGATGTCTGCCGGAAAGGATACAACAACAGGCCACTGGGAGATAGCAGGAATTATTCTCGACCGTCCGTTTCCGGTATACCCGAATGGCTTTCCAAAAGATGTGATTGAAAGCTTTGAAAAGGCTATAGGCACTAAAACCATTGGGAATTATCCTGCTTCAGGCACCGAGATTATTAAGCAGTTAGGAGATCAGCATGTAAGGACAGGATATCCGATTGTTTATACCTCTGCTGACAGTGTATTCCAGATTGCAGCCCATGAAGAAGTCATTCCGATTGACAAGCTTTATGAAATGTGTGAAACAGCCCGCAAGCTGCTATCTGGAGAGCATGCGGTTGGAAGGGTTATTGCAAGGCCATTTGCAGGCTCATCGGGAAATTATAATAGAACAGACAGGCGGCATGACTTTTCTCTTGATCCGACAGGTATTACAATCCTTGATTTAGCTGTTAAAAAAGGCCTTAAGGTGAAAGCTGTGGGCAAGATAGTTGATATATTCAATAACAGGGGAATTACAGAGCATATACATACACATAGCAACATGGACGGTGTTGACAGAACCCTTGAGTATATTAAAGAGCGGTTTGAAGGCATACTATTCACAAATCTCGTTGATTTTGACATGATATATGGACACAGGAACAATGTAAAGGGTTATGCAGATTCCCTTATGGAGTTTGATTCACGTCTGCCGGAGATTATAGAACGCCTTCAGGAAGAGGATATTCTGATAATTACAGCTGATCATGGCTGTGATCCTACGACAGAAAGCACCGACCATTCCCGGGAATATGTTCCTTTGCTGGTATATGGAAAAGGCCTTAAAAAAGGTGTAAACTTAGGAACCAGGAAAACCTTTGCCGACATAGCTGCAACTGTGGCGCAATATCTTGGAACGGAAGAGCTTGCAAATGGTACAAGCTTTTTGAAAGAGGTATGCCATGAGAATGTATGATATCATTGAAAAGAAAAGGGATGGCAGGGAGCTAAGCTACGAGGAAATCAGTTTTTTTATAAAAGGCTATTGCGACGGCAGCATCCCCGATTATCAGGCCTCTGCTCTTTTGATGGCTATATTCATCAGGGGTATGAATCAGCGTGAAACTGCTGATCTGACAGAAATCATGGCCAATTCAGGTGATCGTGTGGATTTGTCGGAAATTCCCGGAATCAAGGTTGACAAGCACAGCACGGGAGGAGTCGGAGACAAGACAACTCTGATCCTTGCTCCTATTGTTGCTGCATGCGGAGTACCTGTCGCAAAGATGTCCGGAAGGGGCCTTGGGCATACCGGCGGCACAATAGACAAGCTTGAAGCAATACCCGGTTTCAACACATCACTGACGCGGGAGGAATTTATTAGAAATGTAAAAAGGCTTGGGATAGCTATCGCAGGACAGACAGGGAATCTTGCCCCTGCTGACAAGAAGCTGTATGCACTAAGGGATGTTACGGCAACAATAAACAATCTGTCTTTGATCGCAAGCAGTATTATGAGTAAAAAAATAGCTTCCGGTGCTGATTGCATTGTGCTGGATGTAAAAACAGGAAGCGGAGCCTTCATGAAGACTCTTGACCAGGCTGTGGAGCTTGCGAAAGCTATGGTTGATATAGGAGAGCGTATCGGCAGAAAAACTGCTGCCATTATAACGGAAATGGACATTCCTTTGGGCAATGCAATTGGAAACTCTCTTGAAGTTATTGAGGCAATAGAGACGTTAAAGGGCAATGGTCCAAAGGATCTGCAGGAGGTATCCTTTGAGCTGGCTGCAAAAATGCTTCAGCTTGCAGGAAAGGGCGAACGGAGCAAATGTCTTGAAATGGCAAAAGCATGCGTTGAAAACGGCAGTGCGCTTGCAAAGCTTGGCGATATGATTGAAGCTCAGGGCGGAAACCTGGGTGTATTGTCAGACTACGGACTGTTCCCTCAGGCTTGCGGCATTGCTAATTTCATAGCTGAGGAGGATGGATATATACATTCTGTAAAAACAGATTTGCTAGGAACAGCATCCCTTGTTCTTGGTGCGGGAAGGGAAACAAAAGAAAGCCCGATCGACTACTCCGCGGGGATAATGCTTTATAAAAAGACAGGGATGAGAGTCACCAGAGGAGATACCATAGCCACATTATATACCAATAATAAAGAAAAAATAAAAGAGTCAATTTCCATATTAAAAAGCGCTATTAACATTTCGCAGGCAAGTCCCGCTCAAAAGCCTTTGATTTTAGCTTATGTTGACTCATATGGTGTGAAAAGGACGTGCAATACAAGGTGTTAGTGATTTCATGGAAATATCCGAAAACGGGCTTTGCAGTTGAAGCTAAGAAGTATTAAATACACAGCATATAATAGACCTCTTTGGCATAACAATTTATTAGATGTAGACAAATCTATAGAATTGCCGGGGAGGGGTTCTTGTGAATAGAAAGAGCATACTAAGCCTTCTGCTCATAATATGCTTTGCCGTAAATTTAATTATTCTTCCTGCTTATGCTGCACAAGTTGATGCTTATGATGCGGTAACCGTTACCAAGATAATCAGCAGGACAAATTTAAACGAATTGAAGTCCAAGTCTGCAATACTCATGGAGCCAAAGTCCGCCAATGTACTTATGGAGCAGAACAGCCACGAAAAATTGCCAATTGCCAGTGTGACCAAGATAATGTCAATGCTGCTTATCATGGAGGCTATTGATGAGGGAAGGCTGGGCTATGACGATATTGTCACAGTATCGGAGCATTCTTACAGCATGGGTGGGTCTCAGGTTTGGCTAAAACCAGGGGAGACCTTTTCTGTAAGAGAAATGATGTATGCGGTTGCCATAGGCTCCGCTAATGATTGCACGGTGGCTCTTGCCGAACATATTGCAGGCAGCGAGGAAGCTTTTGTAGCCATGATGAATGAAAAGGCAAAGGCATTGGGAATGGTGAATACCAACTTCCTTGATTGCACAGGCCTCACTGATGAAGGGCACTACAGCACTGCATACGATATAGCCTTAATGTCCAGGGAGCTTCTCGTCAAGCACCCAAAGGTGATTGAATTTACCGGCCAGTGGAACAAAAAGTTCAGAGAAGGTGCAGCAAAGGGTGAAATCGGTCTTTATAACACAAATAAGCTCATCAGGTTCTATGAGGGGGCTACAGGACTTAAAACCGGATTCACAAATGCTGCGCGCTACTGCCTGTCTGCTTCTGCAGAAAGAAACGGGCTGCAGCTGATTGCGGTTGTATTGGGGGCGCCTGATTCCAATACTAGGTTTGCAGAAGTCCAAAAACTGTTGAATTACGGTTTTGCAAATTATGAAGTTGCAAAGATAAACAGCAAGGGTGATGGCATCGGGGAGGTAATGGTTAAAAAAGGCCTTGATACAAAGGTTAATGCCGTATTGGATGGGGATGTCAACCTGGTAGTTGCTAAAGGAGGGAAGGACAGCATTGCCAAGGAAGTCAAGCTTCCGGAAAATGTAAATGCGCCTGTTGAAAAAGGGCAAAAGCTGGGTGAGGTTATTTTTTCCGTAGAAGGCAAGGAGCTTGGGAAATTTGATGTAGTAGCTGAAGGCAAGGTTGAAAAGGCTTCCTTTCTAAGGCTATTCTTCAAGCTGATTGTCGCTTGGTTCGGTATGGGCAGATAAAGTTGAAATATTTCTCGACTTGTGATATTTTAGTATGGTATAAATGTTAGTTTCTGGATTCAATATTTATAAGGAGAGGCTAATGAGAGATAAGGAAAGATTTTTGAGCAAAATGTCCCTGGGGGATGTACTGGATTACTCTATCGAAGTATATAAGAGGAACTTCAGCCAGCTAACCTTGCTGGTGCTGATTTGCTATATGCCATTTACACTCCTGCAGGGATTTTTTGCAGGGGGAATGCTTTCTGAGTATGGATCGTTATTCAAAAATATTTTTTCAGGCATATCTGCATCACCAAATGAATTTGAAGACTTTGCAAAAAATCCCGGGACAAGCTACTGGGTCTTTTACTTACTCAGCCAGCTTATGAACCTCATTTATATTGTCTATTCCTTTACAATAATGCTGGTGATGGATGCTGCTATAATTAAAATTGTCTATTCGGATGTCATTAAAGGAACCAGCGAAAAGGCAGTGCCCACCCTTAAAAACAGCTTCAAAAAGATGGGACCTCTTGCGCTGAACAAGCTTATATACTGGCTTATTGTAGGTGCCATATATTTTGTGTCACTGATTGTTTTAGTTATTATCGCGGTGTTCTTTTCAATAGCTTTTTTTGGAGTGGCAGCTGGCCAAAAAGAGCAGTCCGTTTTTCTGATTGCAGCGGCTGTAATTGTCGGAATATTGATTTTTCTTGGCTTTCTGATTACAACAGCATATTTCGCCGTCAGGTTTGTGCTTGGAAAGATAGCTGTTGTAATTGAGGATATAGATGGAGCAAAGGGTATAAGCAGAAGCTGGCAGCTTACCAAAGGCAGATTCTGGCTGATAGTACTTACGCTAACCATCGGGGGAGGACTGGTCTATTTCATTCCTTTTATTGTTACTGTGAGTTCCTTTGCTCTAGGATTCTTCGGGAAAGCAGCATTCATACTTGGATATGTTGCATCCCAGCTTTTAAGCTCGATTTTTTACCCTTTCATATGGATTTTAATGACAATGCTTTTTATCAATCTTAAAGTAGAGAAAGAAGGCCTTGACCTGGAAGTAAAGGTGGACAGACTTCTTGAGGAAAAGAGAAGGAAGGAAGAGAATGGACTTTTACAGTAGTAGTTATAGGTGTATAAAATTAGTTGTAATTATCCTGACGGTATTCCTGCTTTCTCAGATAATAATTTATACATTCGCGGCTGATGGAACCGACAGTTCAAGAGACAAGGAAGTTAGGGCAAGAACTGAACGTGTTATAAATTCAAGGGAGTTTGCTGCCAGGGAAAATGAATCCGAAGTCTTGGTCAATATTGCAAGGGGTTTAAAAGATTTTGTTGACGGTATATGGGAAAGGATTAAGCAGCTTTTATCAAAGCTTATTCCGTCTGAAGCAAAGATTGCTCCAATTGACGACGGATTGGGAGCTGCATTGAACGGTGTTTTTAAGGCTTTTGGAATTGCTTTTGTAGCAGTCATTTTGTTTCTGGTTATCTATATTTCTGCAAGAAATTTCAGAAGATCCGGGAATGTGCGAGAAAGAGAGGATGCAGACCTTCTTTTGAGTCTTGCGGACTCGGACGTTATGCTTCAAAAGGCGCTGGAATACGGCAGCAATGGAGATTTCAGGCAAGGAATAAGATTTCTATATATCGCACTGCTTCTTAAGTTGAATGAGTTCGAAATAATTAAAATTGACAAGTCGAAGACAAACAGGCAATATGTAAATGAGATAAGGGACAAGCTGCCTGAAAAAATTCAATTAATTCTGGAATTTACTTACGATTTCAATATGTTCTGGTATGGGAACAAGCCTGCAGCAAGAGAAAGGTTTGAGCTTTGGAAGCGGAATTATGACCTTCTGTCGAGGGGGCTTGAAAAATGAAGAAGCTGATTATATATTCAACGTGCATACTGTTTCTGATGCTTGTTGGGCTTTATGTCTACGGAGGAAGGGTAAAGGAAAAGTATCCTGACTATTCAACCTACAGCAGCAAGCCGCAGGGTTTGAAAGCACTTTACCTTGTTGCCGGACAGATGGGATTTGATGCTGTGAGGTATGAAAGACCGGCCAGGTTCCTGCCTGACGGTGTTACCCATGTGATTATAAAGCCTGAGTTGAAAAGATTTGGTAACGAACTGGAAATCAAGCACCTTAAATCCTGGGTGGAAAGAGGCAATACACTGATTCTTCTGCATGATGCTGGAAATTTGAGTGATTTAAGACTTGAGAATTTTGATTTAAAGCATGTTGAAGATTTGGATGCGGGCAGACCTGTAAGTGTTTACACCTGGGGAAAGGGTAAGCTTATATATTCAGACGGCGCCGCAGACTTTACAAACAAGGGGCTTAAAGCAATAGACCCTTCGGTTGAGTTTATCCGTGTTCTTGATTATGCCGGCAATAAAACTGTTTTTTTCAACGAATACTACCATAATCAAGGGACAACTGGAATTACTCTTTGGGACATTCTCGGGCAGACAGGGCTTCTGGTGCTGTTCCAGTCATTGGCAGCGGTTGCTGTTTTCATGCATATTAAATCACGTAGGCTTGGCAAACCGGTACAGGTATTGGAAATAGTCAAAAGGAAGGAAAATGAGAATCTATATGCGCTGTCACGCATGTACATAAAAGCAAAGTCCTACCGTCTGGTCCTTGACTGCTATTTAGGGTATTTTACAAAGCAGCTTTCCAAATACCTTGGACTTGGGCATACACGCAATTTAAGCGAACTGATTTTGCATTTGAGGGGAAATAAAATGCTGGAATCAATGAATACCGCATATACACTAAAGAAATGCGAGGACTATATTTTAAATAATGGAATAAAAGGGAAAGAGTTATTAAGGCTCGTAACAGCTCTGGAAAACATACGAAAGGAGATTAAGTGATGGAACAAATGAAATGCTGTGAATTTACACAGGAAAAAGCTAAAGCTGTGATAGACGAGGTCTCAAAAATAGTCATAGGACAATATGAGTTTATCGAACAGATGGTGGTGGTTATGCTTGCAGGAGGACATGCTCTGATTGAGGGGGTTCCGGGATTGGCGAAAACTCTGGCAGCCAAGGTTATGGCAAAAACCGTACGCTCGGAGTTCAAAAGAGTTCAGTTCACGCCTGATCTTATGCCTGCCGATATTACAGGCACAAAGGTTTTCGATGCCAAGAGCGGAAGCTTCTATCTTAAAAAAGGCCCTTTATTTACGAATATATTTCTGGCTGATGAAATAAACAGAACCCCGCCTAAAACACAGGCTGCGCTTTTAGAGGCTATGGAGGAGAGAGCAATAACTATTGACGGTGAAACCCACAGCCTTCAAGAGCCCTTTATGGTGCTTGCCACTCAGAATCCTGTGGAATACGAGGGTACATACCCTCTTCCCGAAGCACAGCTTGACAGGTTTATGATGAAGCTGGTTGTTGATTATATACCTCAGAAATTCGAAAATATGCTGCTTGTAAAATACAACTCAGGCTTTAGCAGCTATAATCTTGAAAACGAAAAAATTTCTCCGGTCTGCAGCTTTGAGGATATCAAGAGGTGCCGGCAGGAGATTCAAGCTGTTCAGGTTGAAAGCGGAATAATAAATTATATAACGTCAATAACAAGAGCCACCAGGAATTCTCCAAGCCTCATACTTGGAGCCAGTCCCAGGGCTTCAATATCTTTGCTGCTTGCTGCAAAGACCTTTGCCGCCATGCAGGGCAGGAGCTTTGTAACTCCTGATGATGTTAAGGATATTGCCATACCGGTTTTGAGGCATCGTATTGTATTAAAGCCTGAGGCAGGAATAGACGGACTAAAGACAGATGATGTTGCAAGAAGCATATTGAACAAGGTAGAAGTACCCAGATAGAGGCTGGAGGTTTATTAAAGGAATGCCGTTTAGTAAAAGATTTGCTTTGCTGGTTCTGGCAGGAGTGGCGCCATTGGTCATTGGCTCTCTAATGGGATGGGCCTTCCACATTTTTATTATATATAATTCAACTATATTATTGCTTTTGATTCTGGATTTTTTTCTTACGCCGGGACCTCGTAATTTTGAGGTTTCAAGGCAGTGTGAGGAGAAATTTTCTCTTGGTGCTGAAAATATGGTTGCCATTAAAGTAAGAAATTCCAGCAGATACTTGTTGAAGGCTGAATTTAGAGATACTGTCCCAAACTGTTTCAAGCATGAGGATGTTTTGCTTAAAATACAGCTTGTACCTCACCATGAAAGCATCGGAATTTATGCTGTTGTTCCCCAAAAACGCGGACAATTCAGCTTTGGTTCAATATTCTGCCGTTACGACGGGGTTCTTGGGCTGTGCTCAAAGTCAGGCAGCTTTGCCGCTGGCAGGGATTACAAAGTTTATCCAAACATAAGGGATTTGAGACGGTATACACTCTCAGCATTGAAAAAAAGCCAGCTTATCCAGGGGGTAAAGAAGGTAAAGACATATGGTATGGGAACTGAATTCGAGAGCCTAAGGGAGTACACTGAAGGTGACGATTACAGGAAAATAAACTGGCTTGCCACTGCCAGGGCACATAAGCTTATTGTCAATACCTATGAGCCGGAGAGAAATCAGCAGATTTTTATTCTCTTAGATGCCAGCCGCGTTATGAATTCAGAAATAAACTTTATTAAGAAGCTGGACTATGCAATAAACTCATCCTTCCTTTTTGCTGATTTTGCTATTAGGAAAGGCGACAATATAGGACTTTTGGTCTTTGACAGCAGCGTAAAAAGATACATCAAGCCCGGAAAGGGTATGGCACATTTCCAGCTGATTGCAGAAAACCTTTACAATGTGCAAGAGAACATGGTAACAGCTGATTACAAGGCTGCTTTGACTTACTTGAACCAGAACCATAAACGAAGAAGCCTTTTATTAATTTTTACGGAGCTTTTTAATTCAGAAGAGGCATTAAATCTCGCTGTCACACTCAAATCACACGCTAAGAACCATATGCCTGTGGTTATCACCATAAACGATACAAGAATAGAAGAAAAGGCTGAATCGGATGTTGCAGAATTAGAGGATGTTTTTATCAAAACAGCAGCGATAAGATTCCATGAAGAAAGGGAAAAGGTAAGAAGGACCCTTACGGAGTCAGGTGTTGCCGCCATTGATGCACCTCCGGATAAGCTTTCTATTGAGGTGCTGAACAAGTACCTTTCGATGAAAACAACTGTTTAAGCAAAGAAGAATGAAGAGTTATTTGTTTCTGGAAGCTAGAGGGATCAGGGGCCAGAACATATATAAAAAAAGCAGGAGCAGGGTAAAGAGGGCGAAGCCGAGCTTTATGCTTTGTGAAAGGCCAGATGGAGTGAGGAAGCCTTCAATGAAGCCGGCGACCGTAAAAAGCGGTATGGTGCCGCATACCAGCTTTATGGCTGTCCTTCCTTTAATTATAAGGCTGTCTTTTCTCGAGAAATTTCCCGGATTAATGAGGGAATAGCCTATTATTAATCCTGCTGCGCCGCAAACAAATATGGCAAATAGTTCAATCACACCATGCGGAAGTATCATGGACCAGAATTTTATATTCACACCCTTTATTAAAGCCAGCGCTGCAAGGGTTCCCAGCATGAACCCGTTGTAAACCAGCACATATACGGTGCCGATGCCGAGAGTAATACCCATGGCAAAGGCGGAAAAGCCTACTCTGATATTGTTTGTTAAAATAAACGTAGATTCAACAGGACCTTTCCATGAAGAAGAACTGCCTTCAAAGCTGACACTGTCAAGTATATGCTGAGGAATGAAGGCGGCAGCATTCTCCGCAGAAATTAAAGTAAAGATGAAGCTTAACAGTATACCAAGAAAAAATAAACCTGCGGAGAGAGCAACAAAAAATGAGTTCTTTCTTATTAATGAAGGAAAGTCAATAAGGAAAAAGTCCTTGAGCTTTTTTACGGTAGAGGTTTCAGTTGTGTAAATATAGCTGTGGGCAGCTGCAACAAGCCTGTTCAGATAGCTGGTTGTGTCGGAATTGCCGTAGTAGGTTCGACTGTATGAAAGATGTCCGCAGGCTTTGTTGTAATTAGTCAGCAATAGCTCAAAATCACTGCTTTCAAAGCTTTTTATACCCTTTGATTTCAATTTTTTCAAGGTGTCTTCAAGTTGGATCCAAACCCTTTGGTTTTCCTTTATAAACTTATCTTCCTTCATTAATTTTCTCCCACGATTATACATCTTTAAGTAAATATACAAAAACTATTTTAACAAAAATGAATTTCTGATACAATAAAAAAAATACTTTATATTTGGTGGTAATAATGAGGAAAATCATCGATATACTTACTCCGGAAAATGTTTATGTTGAATACGAATTGGCAGGTTTAGGCTCAAGGTTTATCGCGTTTTTCATCGATACTCTGATACAGCTTGGGGTAATTGCTCTGGTTGCGGTTGGAATCATTGCCGGAAGAATAGATTTAGAAAGCTTTGAGTACTTTAACCTGTGGCTTGTTGCTGTAGGCATACTTCTGATTTTCTTTGTATTCTTCGGATACCACATTCTTTTTGAGCTGCTGCTAAATGGCCAGACTCCCGGAAAAAAGGCAGCCAGGCTCAGGGTGATTAAGCAAAACGGAGAGCCTGTGGGGTTTTGGGAATCATTATTAAGAAATATACTTAGAATCGCCGATTTTTTACCCTCCTTGAACTTGCTTGGCGCGGCTTTTATACTGTTTTCAAAAAACTACAAGAGAATTGGTGATTTTGCGGCAAATACCGTAGTTGTCAAGATTAGAAGAAACGAGCAGCCTGTGAGCCTTGAAAATTTGCTTAAAAAGGCTTCGGCAGGGGAAGACCTTGAAAGGTCAGTGAATATCTATCCGGTAACCAACTATGAGTATGGAATATTAAAGGAATTTCTTTCGAGAAAGGAAACGCTTGGTGCAAGAGAACCGGTCTTTGCATATCATCTGAATAAGTATTTTATGGAGAAGTTTGCCTTGCCTGAGCCAATCTACACCACTCCTGCAGAATTCTTTGAAGACATTGTTCGGATGAACGCTCTCAAATAATCCTTATAATACACCGCAACGGTGCTTTTTTTAAATTTCTGACGGGAATTTTATTCAAGATGACTATTCGTGATTTTACCGTGGAAAATGAAGGATTCCTTCTTGACTCCTGCATTTATAAATGTTACCATAATTAAAGTCAAACAAGAGCTTATGTTATTTGTCAAATAGTTAGGAAGGTGATTAAAGGTGTTTGTATCTGAAGCTCTAAAAATAAACAGCCAGGGACATCTTGAAATAGGGGGCTGCGATTGTGTTGAACTGGCAAAGGAATACGGAACTCCCCTTTATGTAATGGATGAAGGCTTGATAAGAAAAAATTGCAGAACATATAAGAATGCCATGGATAATTATTATAACGGCAATGGATTGGTGCTTTTTGCCAGCAAAGCCTTCTGCACCATGGCGATTTGCAGAATTGCACAGCAGGAAGGTCTTGGGCTTGATGTTGTGTCAGGCGGGGAGCTATACACGGCAATCAAAGCAGGCTTCCCCATGGACAGGGTTTATTTTCACGGAAACAACAAAACCTTGGATGAAATAAACATGGGCATAGACAACAATATAAGAAGATTCGTAGTAGACAACAGGGAAGAGCTTGACAGAATCAATGATATTGCCGCACAAAAGGGCAAGGTTGTAAATATTTCTTTTAGAATAAAGCCTGGTATTGATGCCCATACCCATGATTTTATCCAGACAGGTCAGATTGATTCCAAATTCGGAGTAGCCCTTGAAAATGGTGAAGCTTTTGAAATTGTCAAATACGCAGCCTCATTAAAAAATGTTAAGGTTATCGGGGTACACTGCCACATCGGTTCCCAGATTTTCGACCTTGCTCCATTTGAGCTTGCGGCGAAGGTTATGATTGAGTTCATATCAAAGCTGAAGAATGAACTGGGTATCGAGATAGATGAGCTGAATCTGGGCGGAGGCTTTGGAATAAAATATATCAACGAGCATGATCCTATTGAGTATGACCATTACATTGAGTCAGTTTCAAAGGTTGTAAAAAGCCTTTGTGAGGACAGGAAAATAAAGCTTCCGTTTATTGTGATGGAACCCGGCAGATCTATTGTGGCTTCCGCAGGTATTACGTTGTACACCATCGGTGCGGTGAAGGATATTAAGAATGTAAGAAAATATGTTTCTGTTGATGGCGGGATGACAGACAACCCAAGATATGCATTATACCAGTCACCTTACGATGCTGTCATTGCAAACAGGCCTGATGCCGTAAGATGCGATACGGTTACTATTGCCGGTAAGTGCTGTGAATCAGGAGATTTGCTGATTAAGGATATCACCATGCCGGAAATGAAATCAGGGGACATTCTTGCTGTTCTTGCAACAGGGGCATACAACTACTCAATGTCCAGCAACTACAACAGAATACCGAGACCTCCCGTCATACTTGTAAAAGATGGTACTGCAAGAGTTATTGTAAAAAGGGAAACGTATGAGGATATCATAAGAAATGACATAATGCCGGAGGATTTATAAAATCATGCCTCAAAAAAGCAGCAGCTGAAATTAAGTTCAGCTGCTGCTTTTTTTAAAAGCCTATAAGAAGCTTCAAACCCGTCATGACAATTCCTGCCGGTATACCAACGATATATCTGGTTATTTTTGTTACAATAAGCAATATTAAAATAATATTGCTGTACTGCTCCAGCTTGTATATTATTCCGAGATAGCGGTAGGGCAGTATATTTGCAAGGATGTGGGAGCCGTCAAGGGGAGGCAGGGGCAGCAGGTTGAAAATCATCAATATTACATTTATCCATATGGTGTAATACATAATGAGGTATAAATTTCTTCCCATGCTGTTATTCAGGCTTTCGAGAACTCCGAAGGTTAAAAATGCCTTTAAAACAATACCGAATAACACAGCGATTAAAAGATTCATAATGGGGCCTGCAGCCGACACAAGAATTTCATCTCTTCTAGGATTCTTATAGTACCTTGGGTTCACCTGAACAGGTCGTGCCCAGCCAAAGCCTGCCAGAACTATAAGCAAAAGCCCGATAGGATCAATGTGGGGCAAGGGCGAAAGAGTAAGCCTCCCCATATTGCGGGGGGTCGGGTCTCCCAGCCTGTCAGACATGGCTGCATGGGCAAATTCATGAAAAGCCAAACCGATGATTATACCGGGCAATGTAAGCAATATTTCCGTAATATCTCGACCAAACATATATTAAGCTCCTGTCATTGTAAGTTAATCAAAATTTTATCAGATGAATAAGTTGTTGTCTAGGATATGTCTTTGCTTCATTCTACATTTCAAGCATTTATTGTTTATTCCTCATGAAAGTTTACATGTCAAAATGTATGTGCTATTATTATTTAAGGTTGGTTTAATCAAATGTTGACAGGAGAGTGAAAGACCAATGAAAAAAGGAACAATTTTGAGCGGCATGAGACCTACAGGTTCCCTGCATCTGGGGAATTATTTCGGAGCTCTGGAAAACTGGGTTAAGCTGCAGGATGAATACAACTGCTTTTTTACTATAGTTGACTGGCACGCCCTTACAACCGGTTATGAGGATACCTCGGATATAAAAAACAATATAAATGAAATGATTATAGATTGGCTGAGCGCTGGCCTGGATCCGGAAAAATGCAAAATATTCCTCCAGTCCCATGTAAAGGAGCACGCAGAGCTGCACCTCCTGTTTTCCATGATAACCCCTCTGTCCTGGCTGACACGATGCCCGACTTATAAGGACCAGCTGGCACAAATGAAAGACAGGAATATTACCACATACGGGTTTTTAGGCTACCCATGCTTGCAGGCTGCTGACATACTTGTTTATAAAGCTGATGCAGTTCCTGTGGGAGAGGACCAGCTCCCTCATTTGGAGCTTACCAGAGAGATAGCGCGACGCTTTAACTTCCTGTACGGAGAAATTTTCCCGGAACCCCAGCCAAAACTCACAAAGGCGAAGGTTTTGCCGGGTATTGACGGAAGAAAAATGAGCAAGAGCTACCAAAACACAATTGCTCTTTCAGACAGCCCGGATGAAATAAGAAAAAAGGTAAGTCAGATGATTACCGACCCTGCAAGGATAAAGAAGGATGACCCGGGACACCCGGAAGTCTGTGCGGTTTTTGCATTTCACAAGGTATTCAATGAAGGAGAAGTGGCTGAAATAGAGGAAAGCTGCAGAGACGGAAAAATAGGCTGTGTGGCATGCAAAAAAAATCTGGCTGGCAAGATGACTGAATATATGGCTCCTATTTATGAAAGAAGACAAGAGTACATGAAGAAGCCTGAGCTGTTAAGAGAAATAATCAACCACGGCGGTGAGGAAGCCTGCAAAGCAGCCGCGAAAACCATGGAAGAAGTCAGAAAGGCTATGAAAATAGACTGGTAGGTAAGGGGTCGGAATGCATTGGAAAGTGCTTTGACAAAAGCCTGTACCATTAAAATACAGAATTTCGAGGGTCCCTTTGACCTTCTGTTTCACCTGATCGAAAAGAATCAGCTGAATATATATGATATTCCTATAAATGAGATAACCGATCAGTATATGGACTTTCTTTTCGCCATGCAGCAAATGGATCTTGAGATTGCCAGCGAATTTCTGGTTATGGCTGCCACACTGCTTCATATAAAATCCAGAATGCTGCTCCCCGACAGGAAGGAAAAGCAGGAGGATGAGGTAGACCCAAGAGAAGAGCTGATTTTAAAGCTTGTTGAATATAAAAGATTCAAGGAATTCTCGGAAATTCTCAAGGAACGGGAAAAGCACTGGGAAAAGGTAGTGTACAAGCTGCCGGAAGCAATTGAATATGATAAAGAGGAGGTTCTGCTCGAGCTTTCGCCGGACGAGCTTAGAAGCGTTTACCTTGGAATTCTGGAGCGAAATGAAAAGAAGATGAACAGAAATGTTACCGGTATTACGCAAATTATACAGCATGAAAAGGTTTCATTAAAGAGTAAAATGAGAGAGGTTTTAAGGAACCTTTTCAATAATGTTTTCATCAGGTTTTCGGACTTGTTTTCACTTGAGAAGAAGTCGAGGACGGAGGTTGTAACAGGTTTTCTTGCCATTCTGGAACTCTCCAGGATGAAAAAGGTGATCCTGGAGCAATCAAGGCAGTTTTCAGAAATTATCGTGTACAGGAACAAGGATAGCTTCCTTGATTTTGAGGATGAAAAGGCAGCTGAAACTGGAGGAAAGTGACGAGTGGATATAAAAAAAGTTGAAGCCATTATCGAAGGCTTGCTATTTGCATCAGGAGATCCTTTGCCGCTCGAGGACATTTGTGAAATACTTGAGCTTGATAAAAAAACAGCAAGGCTTGTAATGGACAATATGATTAGCAGCTTCAAGAATTCAAACCGAGGCATTATGATAAGGGAAATAAATAACGCCTATCAAATGTGCACCAGACCTGAACACTTTGATTTCATAAAGAGGCTTAATGAACCAAGACAAAAGCAGGTATTGTCTCAAGCAGCCTTTGAAGTTCTATCCATAGTTGCCTATAATCAGCCTATTACAAAAGCTAAAATTGAACAAATCAGGGGCGTTAACTCTGACAGCGCCATTTCAAAGCTTTTGGAAAGAAACCTTATAAAGGAGGCAGGCAGGATGGATGCTCCGGGAAAACCGATACTATATGCAACAACGGAAGAGTTTTTAAGATGTTTCGGCTTCAGAACCATTGCTGATTTGCCTATATTAAGCATGAATGAAGTAATAACGGTAAATGAAAACCAGCCAATAGAATAAAATATGCATTTAAGGAAAAAATAACTAAATGAGGTGTTGAAATGCTTTATTTGGTTATTTTTTTATTTCTCATTATTTTATTGTTTGTACTATTCTCGAGAGTGGATATATACTTAAGATACAACCATAGTGGCGGAACCAACCATATCTTCATAAGCATCTCAGTTTTCAGGGGACTAGTTAGAATACCGGCAAGCATTTCAAAAAAGAATAAAAAAATAAATAAAAATTATAAAAAGCTTTGGGAGCTTCGCGAAAAATATCTTAACTATAGAGCTTTTTTTGTGCTTGCGAAGGACTTGATAAATTTATTAAAGGAAAAATTAATTGTGAAAAAAGTAATTGCGGAACTTGAGGTGGGAACGGGAGACGCGGCACAGTCAGGCATTGTATCGGGCTTGGCATGGACACTGCTGGGGAACTTGATGTCTATATTTACAAATGTCTTTAAAACATGCAGGTTTAGATATAACGTAAAAACAAATTTTTCTAAAGCTGTTTTTAATATGGATTTTTTCTGCATATTTAGTATAAAAATTGTCAATATTATAGTCGTAGGAATGAGATTAGCAGTTTTATTCCTGAAAAACAGGGATAAGCTTAAAAAAGCAACAGGCGGTGATATGTTTGGCGGAACATCCGATTCAAGGTCTTATGACTACAGCGATGCAGAGCATCAAGGACATGGTTGATGTAAATACTATAGTCGGCGATGCTGTCCAGGCACCTGACGGAACTGTAATAATACCTATTTCAAAGGTTTCCTTCGGCTTTGCTGCAGGCGGTGGTGAGTATAATAATTGCTGCATAATGAGTGAAGAAAGTGAGGAAGATGACCAAGAGGATAAAAAAACAGGGAGCAAAGCAGGGAAATTTCCTTTCGCCGGAGGCAGTGGAGCAGGAGTTTCCATTAATCCCGTAGCCTTTATGGTAGTGGGACAAAATCAAATAAAGCTCCTTCCTGTCAACGTGAACTCCTCTGTGGATAAAATCCTTGATATGGTGCCTGATCTTATTGAGAAGGCTAACGAAACTATAAGGAAGAAAATTGCAATCAAGAAGGAAATTAAAACAGGAGACACTGTCGGACAGGCAACAATCGAAAAAAACAATCAATAAGTGGGATAAGATAAAGTCCCACTTATTCTTCTACTGCAAAAACCCATTTTCGGAAACTTCGATGAAATCACTAACACCTTGTCTTGCAATTCCTCGCACTCATCAATGTGACCTCCTGTCACGTGATGCTCAAAATGCCATCCATGGCATTTTGACGTCGGAATTTCGGCGATGCAGGTGAGTGATTTTTTCATCTTGTTTCAAGAAAAGCTGTTTTTGCAGTAGGATTAGTTATTTTTAACACAGAATAAGTTGCTTAATTTGCAAAAAATATATTAAAATGATGGTGGGAATATTTCCTGCCATTATTTTTGTGATAGCAAGCATGGAAAAGAAAGCGGTTGACTATGCAAGAAATGAGACTTCAGAAATATCTTGCCCAGTGCGGTCTGGCTTCAAGGAGGAAGGCGGAAGAGCTTATCAAGCAGGGTCGTGTGAGTGTGAATGGTATTAAGGTAAGCGAGATGGGCCTGAAAATATCAGAAAGAGATATAGTTCTAGTTGACGGAAAAAAAACAGCCCTTGAGGCGAAAAAAATATACATAATGCTTAATAAGCCTTGCGGTTATATAACTTCAGCAAAAGACCAGTTTTCCAGGAAAACTGTTTTAGACCTTGTGGAAGGTGTTGAAGAGAGGGTTTATCCCGTCGGCAGGCTGGACTACGATACTTCTGGACTTTTAATTCTAACAAATGACGGCGAATTTACAAACCGGATGACACACCCAAGACATGAAACCAATAAGGTATATATCGCGGAAGTAAAGGGAAGACCTGATTCTCAAGATTTAAGCAGCTTTGAAAAAGGCTTGAGCATTGATAATTATATTACCGCTCCTGCAAAAATTAAAATAATGGAGAAAAAGGCTGATTCTACCGTGGCCGAGATAATTATCCATGAAGGCAGGAACAGGCAGATCCGTAAGATGTGCAGCGCAATAGGGCATCCTGTCATATCACTGAAGCGCATCGCTATAGGCGGCTTGAAGCTTGGAGAATTGCCGGAAGGCCAGTGGAGGTATTTAACGGATGCCGAGATTGATTTATTAAGGACTCATTAAGAAAGGAAATAAGTCTGCCGCAAAAAGAAAAGGCAGTTGCATGTTTTACAACTGCCGCAATGATTGATTACTTCTTTTTTTGATGTGTTTTGTAACTGGCGCAGAGTGTTTCATCATAAGGCGCTCCGCTGTCCGATTTCGCAGCGGCACTTATTTGCACGGAATCAAGTGTGCAGAAATTGTCGTCCTTTGAATTGTAAATACAGCTTCCTACAGAACATAATATTCTTTGGCAGCTAGGCATATTACCATTCCTCCGGTTATTTATTTTGTATGATATTATTTTCTTCAGATTTAAGTATTTTAAAGATGTACATTATGTAATCAGGGATAATTTTTTCTTGAAAGTGAGGTTAAAATGTGATTGCGCTAATATTTATAATTCTGATAGTTTGCATTTGTTTTTGTGTATTCAACTATTGGTTCCAGAAGGAGAAGTATATGAGACTGTCAAAAGAGGAAAGGAAACAGCTTTTTCCTTTGAATTCTCCGGCAGCCTGGATGACATATCTATTGGTTTTAATTGCCATAACACTGATTATGATATGTTACTACATATATCATCTGTATCTTGCGATTTTCAACATGTATTAAAAAATTTTTTTGACAAAATTTGCGATGAGATTTAGAATAGAAATGTTTGGTTTGTTAAATTTTAATTCAGACATGGAGAATAATATGTACCCAGCAGAGCTCAGTTTTAAGATGCCTCCGGAGTGGTCCAGGCATGAACGAACCTTTATGGAATGGCCAATCGGGGAAGCTGTGTGGCCAGGACCACTTGAAGAAATTCACGAGGTTTTTGTAGATATTGCAAGAAAGATTTCTGCTTTTGAGCCTGTAACCATGATTGCCAGGCCTGAAGCAGCCAGAGAGGCTGCCAGAAAGTGCGGTTCTCATATTGATGTGCTTCAGATAGCTCACGATGACTCGTGGATACGTGACAATGGTCCAACCTTTGTCGTAAATCCAAAGGGTGAAATTGCCGGTATAAATTGGATCTTTAATGCGTGGGGAGGAAAGTATCCATGTGATATGGACAATCTGGTAGCCCCAAGGATTCTTAAAGCGTTCGGCGTTCATTGCTTTAATGCTCCTTTCGTTTTGGAAGGCGGATCTATTCATGTTGATGGCGAAGGAACGCTTATAACTACAGAGGAATGCTTGCTGAATGCAAACCGCAACCCGAGCCTTGGCAGGGAAGAGATAGAATTTTACTTGAAAAAATATTTGGGCGTTGAAAAAATAATCTGGCTGAAAAATGGGCTTTTTGGTGATGATACCGACGGGCATGTTGATAATGTAGCATGTTTTGCCCGCCCCGGTGTTATACTAATTCAAACAACGCAAAATCCTGATGACCCTAATTATTCAAATTCTGTCGAAAACCTTGAAATACTAAGGAATGCTGTTGATGCAAGAGGAAGGAAGTTTGAAATTATAGAAATTGAACAGCCTCCAGAAAGCTTTTATGAAGATTTAAGGCTTACCTTAAGCTATGTTAATTTCTATTTTGTTAATGGAGGAATAATCCTTCCCGTATTCGGGGGCAGGGCTGAAGAAACTGATATAAAGGCAGTTGAAACCTTCAAAAAGCTTTTCCCTGACAGAAGGATAGTTACAATTAACGGTATGCCGATAGCACGAGGAGGCGGAAATGTTCATTGTGCAACGCAGCAAAAACCTGAAGGGAAACCGGCCAGCATATAATTAAAAGGGACACTTCACTGTCAAGGAGCTTTAAGCCTTCTGTGAAATGTCAGCATAATAAAGAGGTGGAGTATAGTGCGGAAGGTTGTAGTGGCGGCCACACAAATGGCTTGCTCATGGGACAAAAAAGAAAATATGGACAGGGCGGAAAAGCTTGTAAGAGAAGCTGCTTTGAAAGGAGCAAATATAATTCTGCTGCAGGAATTGTTCGAAACGCCTTATTTCTGTCAGAAGGAAATCATGGACTACTTTAACTTGGCAGCTGAACTTGAACAGAATGATGCGGTGAAGCACTTTAAAAAAGTTGCAGCTGAACTGAAAGTCGTCCTGCCCATAAGCTTTTATGAGAGAAAGAATAACGCAAGGTATAATTCCGTTGCTGTAATAGACGCAGACGGCGAAGTATTGGGCGTGTACAGAAAAACACACATTCCTGACGGGCCTGGATATGAGGAGAAGTTTTACTTCAATCCCGGAGATACGGGCTTTAAGGTTTGGAAAACCAAATATGCAAAAATCGGAGTAGGCATATGCTGGGATCAGTGGTATCCGGAAGCAGCCAGAAGCATGGCTCTTATGGGCGCCGAAATACTTTTATATCCCACAGCCATAGGATCTGAGCCTGAGGAAGCTGAAATAGATTCAAAAGGCCATTGGCAGGTATGCATGCAGGGGCATTCTGCGGCAAATATAATGCCTGTTGTTGCTTCAAACAGGATAGGTCGGGAAGATATTTCTGGTTCTCAGATAACCTTCTATGGTTCTTCCTTTATAACAAACCACACAGGCGAGGTAATAGCAGAGGCTGACAGGGTTTGTGAAGCGGTTTTGACTGCGGAATTCGACCTTGATGAAATAGAAAGGCACCGGACAGGCTGGGGAATATTCAGGGACAGACGCCCTGAAATGTACAGAACCTTGCTTACCTGTGACGGTTGCGAACATATTCATCTGAGGTTAGATGTGAGAGGTTAGAGATTGGAATGAATAGATATAAAGTGGGGGAGATGTCCCCTTTATATGGCAGGATGCTTGTTTGCGATATGGACGGTACGCTTTTAAACAGCAGCAGGCAGGTAAGCGAGGAAAACAAAGCGGCAATAAATAGCTTTGTCGAAATGGGAGGCCTATTTACTGTTGCCACAGGCAGAAGCCAGGAATCAGTAAGGCGTTTTCTGGAGCATTTGCCCGTAAATACTCCTGTGATAGCTAGTAATGGTGCGCTTGTATACGATTATTCCACCGAAAAGGTTCTTTGGAACAGTTATCTGGATGACAGCGCAAGATATATAGTTGAAGAAATACTTGAGCTTTTTCCGGGTATAGCTGTTGAGGTTTTTCATGATAAATACACATATTTTATAGCAGAAAATGAAGAGACCAAAAGACATTTGGAGCGGGAACACTTTTGCCCGATAAGATTACCTCTTGAAGAAGTTCCCTATCCATGGACCAAGGCTATATTTGTGTGGGATAACAAAAATTTGCAGTCTGTTAAAAGATACTTGGACAGCAGGGGCGGGAATTTCAGGTTCGTGTTTTCTGAGCCTGAGTTTGTTGAGCTTCTGGATGTAAATGCAACAAAGGGTCATGCATTAAGAGAGCTCGTAAGGCATATTGGCGTAAATATTTCTGAAGTGGTTGCAATGGGAGATAATCTAAATGATATCGAATTAATTGAATGCGCAGGAGTAGGAATAGCAGTTTCCAATGCCCACGATGAATTGAAATGCATTGCAAAGCACTGCTGCTGTCACCATGATGAGCATGCCGTAAGGGAAGTAATTGACTGGATGAAAAAAGGAATCATATAAGTAAGGAGAGATTATTCATTGTGTATTTTAAAGAACTCCCTGGTTCAGTCACATGAGCTTATAGCCAGGATTGTAAAAGAGGGGGATACAGTCATCGATGCCACGGCAGGAAACGGCAACGATACTGCGTTCCTTGCAAAGCTGGTGGGGGAGACTGGAAGAGTATATTCATTTGATATTCAGCAGCAGGCCATAGATAAAACAAGAGAAAAACTTTATGAGTTGAATTTGCTTGAGAGGGTTACACTAATAAATGACGGTCATGAGAACCTGGACAAATATATAAATACAAGTGTAAAGGCTGTAATGTTCAACCTTGGATATCTTCCAAAAGGGGACCATGGCATATGCACAAAAGCTCCCACTACTATACAGGCGGTTCAAAAATCCATGGATAGGCTGGCAATGAACGGATTGATTACTGTGGTTGTATATTACGGGGGAGACAGCGGCTTTGAAGAAAAGGAGCAATTTTTGGAGTATATTGCCACCATTGACTGCAGGCATTATACAGTAATGAAAACTGATTTTATTAATCAGGTTAATTGTCCGCCTATTTTGGTTTGCATAGAAAAATACCAATAAAATGGTGCGAGTGGGGAATTGCAAGACAAGGTGCAGGTGATTTCAAGGAAGAATCCGTAAATTGGTTTTTGTTGTAAAATCAAAATTATTAATATGTTAAATTATTAGGTAATTATTGCATCTTGAACTTAAATAAGTTATAATTTTAACAAGTATAATTATAACCAGGTATTATTATCATATTATAATTAATTATATATTCAATAGAAATCCAATATAAAAAACACGAGGTGGGATAGCATGGGAGTAACTGATAAATTGAACGAGCTGGTGGAAAGGAAAGAAAGACTTGAACTCGGCGGCGGTGCTGACAAAATAGCAAAGCAGCACGAAGCGGGAAAAATGACTGCCAGGGAAAGGCTTAACCTTTTGTTTGATGCAAACAGCTTTGTTGAGGTTGATGCATTTGTAGAAACAAGAAGCATTGAATTTGACATGCAGAAAAAGAAGGTTCCGGGTGATGGGGTTGTAACCGGCTATGGATCTGTGAACGGAAGACTTGTGTTTGTTTCTTCTCAGGATTTTACGGTTATAGGCGGCTCACTGGGTGAAATGCACGCAAAGAAAATCACAAAGGTAATGGATATGGCGATGAAGATGGGTGCGCCCTTCATCAGCATCAATGATTCGGGCGGAGCAAGAATTGAAGAAGGAATTGATGCCCTTAGCGGTTTCGGTGACATATTCTTCAGGAATACTCTTGCATCAGGTGTGATTCCGCAGATTTCCGTTATTATGGGGCCGTGTGCAGGAGGAGCTGTTTATTCGCCTGCAATAACAGACTTTGTATTCATGGTTGAAAAAACCAGCCAGATGTTTATCACCGGACCACAGGTTATCAAGGCGGTTACCGGTGAAGACGTAACCTTTGAAAAGCTTGGAGGCGCAGACACCCACAACTCGATAAGCGGTGTTGCTCATTTCAAGAGTGCTGATGAGAAGGAATGCATAGAGCAAATCAAAAGACTTTTAAGCTTCCTGCCTGAAAACAATCTTTGTGATGCACCTGTTTACCAGTCTGCTGATGATATGAACAGGATAAGCGAAGAAATAAGCGATATTATTCCCGAAGGAACCAACAAGCCTTATGACATGAAGGAAATTATTACAAGGGTTGTTGATAACGGAGATTTTCTTGAAATACAGAAGCATTTTGCACAAAACATTATAATCGGTTTTGCAAGAATGAACGGAAGCACTGTAGGCATAATAGCGAATCAGCCGAGCGTAATGGCTGGTTCTCTGGATGTTAACTCATCTGATAAGGGCGCAAGGTTTGTGCGCTTCTGCGACGCCTTCAATATTCCCGTTATTACCTTCACAGATGTGCCTGGATATCTTCCAGGAGTGGGGCAGGAGCACAGCGGTGTTATAAGGCATGGGGCCAAGCTGCTTTATGCGTTCTCTGAAGCAACTGTTCCCAAAATCAATGTTATAGTAAGAAAAGCATACGGAGGAGCTTATATTGCCATGAACAGCAAGCACCTTGGCGCTGACATGGTATTTGCATGGCCCACTGCCGAGATAGCAGTTATGGGGCCTGACGGTGCCGCCAATATAATATTCAGGAAGGAAATAGCTGATGCAGAAGATCCAGTGGCGGCAAGGAACAGCAAGATTGAGGAGTACAGAAACAAATTCTCAAATCCTTATATTGCTGCTTCAAGAGGCTATGTTGATGATGTAATTGAACCCGCAACAACAAGAATAAGATTAATCAGTTCTCTTGAAATGCTGTCAAGCAAGAGAGAGAACAGACCTTCAAAAAAGCACGGCAATATACCTCTGTAAAGGGCTATAAGAAAGTCAGGTTCAGGAGGGCGAATATGAAGAAAATAAATGAGCAGGAAGTATTAGCGGTTATATCAGCCGCATTAGCCAATATGGACAGCAGAGAAGGACACAGGTTGGTTGTAAGGTCTTTCAGAAGAATACCACAGACAGCTCCTGTATGGAATATTGCGGGCAGACTGGACAGAATTCAGAAAAAGATGAATTGATAAATAAAGGAGGATTTGTTATTATGAAGAAGTTTTTAATAAAAGTAAATGGAAATCAATATGAGGTTGAAGTTGAAGAAATAAGGGATGGCTCGGTTGCTTCTGCTCCTGTTGCGGCAGCTCCGGCTTCTGCGCCCGTTGCGGCTCCAGCACCCGCTCCGGCACCGGCTCCGGCTCCGGCACCCAAGAAGGATACAGCAGTACCCGCAGGCGCGCAGACTATCACAGCTCCAATGCCGGGAACCATACTTAAGGTAAATGTTAATCCAGGGGACGCAGTAAAAAAGGGACAGGTTTTATTGATACTTGAGGCAATGAAAATGGAGAACGAAATCGTTGCACCGGCAGACGGCAAGGTTGCTTCAGTTAATGTAAGCAAGGGCGCATCTGTCAACGCTGGTGATGTTCTCGTATCACTGGCTTAAAACCGGTTAAAGGAGATTGATTGATTATGGCAAAGGTGAAAATAACTGAAACAGTATTGAGGGATGCGCACCAGTCTCTGGTTGCAACCAGAATGAAGACTGATGAGATGCTGCCAATACTTGAAAAGCTTGACGATATCGGATATCATTCTCTGGAAGCATGGGGGGGAGCTACTTTTGACGCCTGCCTCAGGTTCTTGAATGAAGATCCGTGGGAAAGATTGAGAATTATCAGGAGCAAGGTAAAGAAAACCAAACTCCAGATGCTTTTAAGAGGACAGAATCTTTTGGGTTACAAGCACTATGCCGATGACGTTGTCGATTACTTCGTACAGAAGGCAGTTGCCAACGGTATGGATATTATAAGAATATTCGACGCTTTGAATGACCCAAGAAACTTGGAAAGAGCCATAAAGGCCTGCAAGAAGGAAGGCGGCCATGCACAGGGTACAGTTTGCTATACCATAAGCCCTGTTCACAGCCTGGAACTCTTCGTAAAGGATGCAAAAACAATAGAAAGCATGGGAGCAGATTCCTTGTGCATCAAGGATATGGCAGGTCTTTTGACTCCGTACGCTGCGTATGACCTTGTCAAAGCTTTGAAAGAAAACATTAAGATACCTGTTCAGCTTCATACACACTATACCAGCGGTGTAGCTTCAATGACTTATCTTAAGGCAATTGAAGCGGGAGTTGATGTAATTGACTGCGCAATATCACCAATGGCAATGGGAACTTCACAGCCTCCTACAGAGCCTATGGTTGCTACATTGAAGGATACACCCTATGATACAGGTCTTGATCTTGGGAAGCTCAGTGAAATAGCTGACTACTTCAGACCTATAAAGGAAAAATATGTATCAAGCGGACTTCTTGATGTGAAGATGCTGGGTGTTGATGTTAACACACTTATATATCAGGTTCCGGGCGGAATGCTTTCAAACCTTGTTTCACAGCTTAAGCAGGCTGGCAAGGCCGATAAGTATGAAGAGGTGCTCAAGGAGGTGCCGAGAGTCAGAGAAGAGTTCGGTTATCCTCCGCTCGTAACTCCCACCAGCCAGATAGTTGGCACTCAGGCTGTAATGAATGTTATAGCCGGAGAAAGATACAAGATGGTTCCCAAGGAATCCAAGGACGTTATCAAGGGTATGTACGGCAAGACTCCCGCTCCTGTATCCGAGGAAATTCAGAAGAAAATTCTTGGCGATGAAGAGCCGGTTACCTGCAGACCTGCAGATCTTATCGCTCCGGAGCTTAACAGCATAAGGGAAAAGATAAAGGAATACATTGAGCAGGATGAGGACGTGTTGTCATACGCACTGCTCCCGCAGCCTGCAGAAGCCTTCTTCAAATTCCGCCAGGCGCAGAAATACAAGCTTGACAGCAACCTTGTAGATTATAAAGACAGAGTTTATCCGGCATAATAAAAAAGAGCCTTTCAAAGGCTCTTTTTTTATGCTTTTTTTATTACTTTAGTATGCTAAGAAGAACGCCTGCTGCAACAGCAGAGCCGATAACACCTGCTACGTTAGGGCCCATGGCGTGCATAAGTAGGAAGTTGCCCGGGTTTGCTTCCTGTCCAACCTTCTGAGAAACCCTGGCTGCCATCGGAACGGCAGATACACCTGCAGAACCGATCAATGGGTTAACCTTGCCGCCTGACGTCCAGTACATTATTTTGCCGAAAAGCACTCCTCCAGCGGTGCCGAAGGAGAAGGCAATCAGACCAAGAACTATTATTCCAAGAGTCTTTAAATCAAGGAAGCTTTCCGCACTTGCTGTAGCTCCAACAGAAACGCCGAGGAATATTGTTACGATATTTATTAATTCATTTTGTGCGGTATTGGAAATTCTTTCAACAACCCCGCTTTCTCTAAAGAGGTTTCCGAGCATCAGCATGCCAACCAACGGAGCCGCATCTGGGAGGAACAATGAAACAAGCAGTGTAACAAGAACAGGGAATATTATCTTTTCTGTCTTTGACACAGGCCTCAACTGCTTCATCACAACCTCACGTTCTTTTTTTGTTGTAAGCGCCTTCATAATTGGAGGCTGTATAAGCGGTACAAGAGCCATATATGAATAAGCTGCTATGGCTATCGGACCCAAAAGCTCCGGAGCAAGCTTGGATGTTACAAATATTGCAGTCGGACCGTCAGCGCCTCCGATGATACCAATCGAACCAGCCTCGGCAGGTGAGTATCCCAAAAGAATTGCGCCTATAAATGTCATAAATATGCCCAACTGAGCAGCAGCTCCAAGCAGCAAGCTCTTCGGATTTGCAATAAGAGGGCCGAAATCAGTCATCGCACCTATTCCAAGGAATATGAGGGGAGGATAAATGCCTAGCTTTACTCCAAGATACAGGTAGTCAATCAAGCCCCATCCGTCATGAATCATTTTACCTATGGTAAGAGTTGAAAGGTAGTCCTTTGTCCAAAACTCAGGATGTTTGATTCCGGCTAAAGGAAGGTTTGCGAGCAATACTCCGAAGGCTATGGGCAAAAGCAACAGGGGCTCGTACTTTTTTACAACAGCAAGATAAATAAGCAAACATGCAACAGTTAGCATAAGAAACTGCTTCCAGTCACCCTTGGCAAAGCCTGATGACAAAAAAAGCTCATAAATGGTATTAATAAATTCTGTAAACATAAAAACCCACCTTTAAAAAAATATATATTATAGTTTGCCGGAAATGTACTCACTTCTGCCTGTCGTATTCCAAACAGGAGCACTCTGGGATACACGCGTGAAGGACTTTACAACCAGCTTGTTGTTTGTCCTGTGACCAAGACATGCATTAACTGCAGCAGTGATTACGGCCAATAGCTCACCTTGGGATATATTGTCTTCTGACTCAGAAGCAGTATTTATTTGGTTATCCTTTTCAACTTCAAGGATTGATGCCTCATTAACATTACTGTTTGGCGTATTGGTTTTTTGTTCCTTATTGGTTCTAAAAAATATGGAGAATAAGGAAATAACCAAAGCCAGTACTATTAATGCCATAAAAACAACAGTCATTCCCACAAAGGTCATATTAATTGCCAGATTCATTTTTGCACCTCCCTGATTCAAATCATTTGAACACACTATGTTAAAAATAACACAATGTTACCTTGGAGTCAATAATTTGACAACCATATAATAAAGAAAAAAGTCAATAATTATTACAATTCTGATGAAGGTACACCTTTGTGTCGCAATTGCTATAATACTGAAGCACTTTCACAGGACTTCCTTTTTTTATATGTTTTCCGCATTTCAGACAATAGAAGGCAGAGTGGTCAATAATATCTTCAACGACCTCAGGCCTTACAGCTTCCATCTTGGACCAGGACTTCCAGCCAATTTTGCATAGCTTTATCCTGTTTTCAAAATCTGCATATACCCATTTGAGCAATTTATGAAAATGAAAGGGATACCTTGTATACTTAATGTACTGTTCAGGCAGACCAAGATGGACGGCATACAGTTCGAAATTACGTTCTATGATATCCTGCACCCTTCCTGTTATATGAGTGCAGTAATAATTATACCCGTTTTCATTAAACCAGGCTTTTAGCTTATTAAACATATAACCCCTGCATACCTCTATACATTCTGTTTTACTTACATTCAGGTTTTTAAAAGCACTTTTTGCTATTTTAACAACTTCATCGAGGTAAAGCTTTTTTTCGAAGTTTTCCTTGTTATAAAGCTCTACGGGTATTATGTCAAAATAATATTCGTTAGTCTCAGGTCTGTAGAAGCCAATACAAGTTCCTCCTATGAAGCTCCCGCTGCCTGCATCGTCAATCTGAATCATTGAATCCACCTTGTGTATACTATTATCGCAAGCTTATTATACACAATGGACGCTAATAATATATTGACATGGTTTAATTTTAAAAAATGCAGCATCTTGATTTTTATCCTGCAAAAATGTAAAATGTAAAAAAGAATGCAAAAAAGGGGCATTAAATTAATGGATTCAAAGCAGAATGATCTTTTCAGAAGGATTCAGGAGAATTCAAAGGATTTCAGCAAAGGCCAGCGGCTGATAGCCAATTATATTACAAACCACTACGAAAAAGCGGCTTTTTTGACCGCTGCAAAACTTGGCGAGGTTGTTGGAGTCAGTGAATCCACAGTTGTAAGATTTGCCATTGAGCTGGGTTACGATGGTTATCCTAAGCTGCAGAAGGTTTTGCAGGAATTAATTAAGAGCAAGCTGACATCTGTTCAGAGAATAGAGGTAACATCAAACAGGATCAGCGAGGATAATATTTTAAAAAGCGTGCTCCAGTCCGATATGGATAAAATCAAAATAACCCTTGAAGAAATAGACCAGACAAGCTTTAACAATGTTGTGGAAAGCCTTCTTAGCGCTAAGAGAATATATATTCTCGGCGTCAGGAGTTCTGCTCCTCTTGCAAGTTTTCTGGGCTTTTATTTCAATTTGGTATTTGACAATATAAGGCTTGTTCACACCACAAGCGTCAGTGAAATGTTTGAGCAAATAATCAGGGTTTCGGAAGGAGATGTTGTGATAGGAATAAGCTTCCCAAGATACTCTAAGAGAACCATAAAAGCCATGGACTTTGTAAAGACCCAGGGATCCACTGTAATAGCCATAACTGACAGCAAAGAGTCTCCGTTGTACCATATTGCAGACCATTCTCTTATTGCAAGAAGCGATATGGCGTCTTTCGTAGACTCGCTGGTGGCACCATTGAGCGTTATAAATGCTCTGATTGTAGCAGTTGGAATGAGAAAAAAGAATGAAGTGTATAATATATTTGAAAAGCTTGAAACAATATGGGACGAATATCAGGTATACGAAAAGAATGAAGGCATGGAATCCATAAGGAAGGTAGATTGATACAGGGGAATGGGAAAAAAAGTTATTGTAGTAGGCGCAGGCGCTGCAGGTCTCATGGCAGGCGGAAAGGCTGCTGAACGTGGTCGTGAAGTAACAATCCTTGAAAAAAATGACACAATAGCAAAGAAAATTCTTATTTCGGGCAAAGGCCGATGCAACATAACCAACAACACAGATATTGAAGGGCTGATAGAAAACACTCCCGGCAACGGGAATTTTTTATATTCAGCCTTTTATATATTTTCAAATGCTGATATTGTCGATTTTTTTGAAGGCAATGGACTTAAGACAAAGGTTGAGCGTGGCGGGAGAATATTTCCCGAGTCAGACAACGCAAAAGACGTTGTTGAAGCTCTTAAAAGATATGTTATTAAAAATAATGCGAAACTGGAGCTGAAATCTGCCGTTGAAGAAATAATTGCTGAGGATGGAAGAGTCACAGGCGTTGCATTAAAGGATGGAAGAATAATCACAGGAGACGCTGTAATTCTTGCTACCGGAGGCGCTTCATATCCAGGAACCGGTTCTACTGGAGACGGTTTTCGCATGGCAAAGAAGCTTGGCCATACGATAACTGAGCTTAAGCCTTCACTCGTTCCCCTTATAGCTGAGGAAGCATGGGTGAAAAAGCTTCAGGGGCTTTCTCTAAAAAATATCTCAATAGAAATTGTCAATAATTATGGGAAAAAGCTTTATAGTGATTTCGGCGAAATGCTTTTTACTCATTATGGCGTGTCTGGTCCGGTTATACTAAGTGGAAGCAGGCATATCCTAAAGCAGAACTATCGAGATGTCAAGCTTATAATCGATTTGAAGCCCGCTCTGTCTGAAGAGAAGCTGGATGAGAGAATCCAAAGGGATTTTGGGAAGTATGCCAGAAAACAGCTTAAGAATGCTATGGATGACCTGCTGCCTAAAAAATTGATACCTGTAATAATAGAACTGTCGGGAATTTCACCTGAAAAGTTTGTAAATCAGATAACCAGGGAGGAAAGAAAAAAACTTGTCAACCAGCTTAAGAGGCTATGCATTACTATTGCAGGAGCCAGACCCATTGAGGAGGCAATAGTTACTGCAGGAGGTGTCAAGGTTGATGAAATAAACCCTTCCACAATGGAATCTAAACTGATTAAGGGTTTGTTCCTGGCCGGAGAGGTTATAGATGTTGACGCTTACACAGGAGGGTTTAACCTTACGATTGCTTTTTCCACCGGCTATCTTGCGGGAATGAACTGTTGAGCTCAGCACAGAATGAATTATTGAGCCCTGTAACGCATATTATTAATGAGCAGCAAAAAAATGGGAATACTTTATTTGCGGGGTGGTTCATTAATGAAGCTGGTGATATTGAGGGCAAAATCAAATTCCAAAGCAGGTGATAAAAAGAGGTATAATAATGAAAGGATGAACTTTGAAAGGATATTGTTCATTCTATTTATAATTTCATTTTCTTTGCTTGTAATTGTCCAGGCTGCACTCACAAATCCCACAGTAAGGACTTTTCTTACTTCCGATAACGAATTTCAAGGTACCCCCATGGGTGTTGAAGAATACTTCTACGATGAGGGTACCATTTCTTTAAGACTTGTGAATGCTGTTTATGATGAGAATCTGAAAATTCTTGTAAATGGAGAGATTGCAGCTGTTTTTGCTCAAAATGTAATAAATCTTGAGGTAAAAGATGGCGATATAGTTGAAATTGATGGCAGCAGCACTCAGGCTGAAGGGGAAGTAGAAGTGGTTTCAAAAAGTGATAATATTGTCAGTGAGTGTGTGGGGAAAAAGGTAGTTGTAAAATCAAATATAAAAAAAGTGGCTGACATTAAAGTCAAACAGGAATAAATTGTGTTGTTTTAGAGCGTTATATCTTATATAATAATACAAAAGATTAATAAGATTGCGCAAACGCAGGGGAGAAGAAATGAGCAGAACGGAAGAAACAGTGAAACACTTCGGAAGCAAGGAGATTGCAGCTGCAGCCATAAAAATCGCCCTTACAAACGACAGGCAGGAAGAGAAGCATCTGCAGGCAGAGTATGCCAAAATTGGCATACATACAGCTGCTGTTGACTATGGCGGTGAATTTATAACATCAGTAATGAAGACAATAGAACGTGCGGTGGTCTCCTCAAAGCGTGAAGGTGTGATAACGGACAGTCATGCTGAAGAGGGTGCTGTAGCGGGAGCAACCAGAGAGGCCATGTCCCAGATAATGCCCAAAGCCATTGGCTTGAATGTGGGAGGGAAGATTGGGATAGCACGCCACAAGGACCACATTACGGTGGCTATTTTCTTTGGCATTGGTTTGCTGCACCTTAATGAGGTAGCAATCGGCCTCGGGCACAGAGTAGTATAAAAAGGGGACATTCCTTAACGCAAAAGGAATGCCGGTTATTCAGAAAGGTGTGTCCCCTTACATTAGTAGAACGGGAGGAAGGATTTTGTCTGTCAGAGCAATAAGAGGAGCAATAACCGTAGAAAACAATGATGCGCAAGAGATAATAAGTGCCACAAAGCTTTTGCTGGAGGAAATAGAAAAGGAAAACAAATTGGTTCGTGATGATATAATCAGTGCGCTTTTTACCGTAACACATGATCTCAACGCCGCTTTTCCTGCAGTCGCAGCAAGGCAGATAGGGTGGACAAGCATATCCCTCATGTGCATGAATGAGATAAATGTGCCTGGAAGCCTTGAAAAATGCATAAGGGTAATGGTGCAGTTCAATACGGATAAGCAAAACACTGATTTGAAGCATATATATTTAAGAGGCGCAAAAATTCTAAGGCCGGATATTTAATGCAATAATTTTTTAGCATTTACAAGAATTATTAAAAAGAATAGAGAAGAAAGGACGCTTAGAGTATGCCAAATATAAGCATAGCTATTGACGGGCCTGCCGGTGCTGGCAAAAGCACCATAGCAAAGCTTGTTTCAAAATCAATGGGAATAATATACTTAGATACGGGGGCAATGTATAGAACAGTTGCCCTGAAAGCAATCAGAGAAGGGATTGATACTCTTGACAGAGAGAAGCTTTCATCTCTTGTAAGAGACATAGATATAAAGATTTCATATGATGGCGAGGAACAAAGAATATTTCTTGAAGGTGAAGATGTGAGCGGTAAAATCAGAACTCCTCAAATATCAATTGGGGCATCAAATGTTGCAACTATACCAGAAGTGAGAATAAAAATGGTAGAGCTGCAAAGGGAAATAGCAGCTCAAAACAGTGTTGTAATGGATGGCAGGGATATAGGCACATATGTGCTGCCAAATGCAAATCTGAAAATATTTCTCACTGCTTCAACCGAAGAACGGGCAGCCCGCAGGTATAAAGAGCAGCTTGAAAAGGGCGTAAAGGATATATCTCTTGAGGATGTAAAAAAAGATATCGAGTATAGGGACAAAAATGACAGCAGCCGCTCCTTCGCACCTCTTTCCAAGGCGGATGACGCTATCGAGCTTGATACTACAAACCTTACAATAGAACAGGTTGCTGAAATAATTATGAAATATGCGGGAGAACTGAAATGATAGAATTTTGCAAATTTTTACTTAGGGTGGTTCTTGGCGTATTTTACAAGGTGGAATTGTACGGCAGGGAGAATATACCTGAAAGCGGCGGTCTTATTCTATGCTCAAATCATCTTGCAGAGCTGGACATGCTTTTTATAGGCTATAGAATAAAAAGGCACGTACGGTGGATGGCGAAGGAGGAGTTATTCAGATTTCCTCCGATAGGTGCATTTTTAAAGAGTCTTGGCGCATACCCCATCAAAAGAGGAAAAGGTGATATAGATTCCATTAAAACAACACTGAAGCTTCTTGAAGAAGGAAATATTGTTGGTATATTTCCCGAGGGAACAAGAACTCTAGGGAAAAAAGACAAAAAAATTACGGTAAAACGCGGTGCGGCACTTATAGCACAGAAAGCCAATGTTCCAATACTGCCGGTGGCAATCAAATCTGATTACAGGCTTTTTGGCAGGGTAAGAGTAATATTTGGGAAGCCCTTCATGCTGGACCTTGACAAGGAAAAGAAATATACAAGCGAAGAAATGACAGAGATATCAAAGGGCATAATGGATAAAATATACAGTCTTATGGAGGAAAACCAGGTTGGAAATAATCCTTGCTAAGACAGCCGGCTTTTGCTTTGGAGTCAATAAAGCAGTAAGCTGCGCATACGAACAATTAAATAATTCATCTGGAAATCTTTATACCTATGGCCCCATAATTCATAATGAACAGGTTGTTGAACAATTGAAAGCAAAGGGTATGAGAATTGCAAACAATACAGATGACATTAAGGGGCCTGGAAGCGTAGTGATAAGGGCACATGGTGTATCTCCCGATGTTTATGAAGAAATAAAAGCCAAGGGAGTTGAAGTTATTGATGCCACTTGTCCTTATGTTAAAAAAATTCACCTTCTTGTCAATGAAAAGCATAAGGAAGGCTATCAAATAATAATTGTCGGAGATAAAAACCATCCTGAGGTTATAGGCATAAACGGCTGGTGTGATAATACCGCATTAATTGCTGATACTCCGGAGGATGTTGAAAAAATTTCACGCAATAAAGAGAGCAAGCCTGTATGCGTTGTAGCTCAGACGACAATTACCTCTGAAAAATGGCATACTATTAATGAATATTTAAAGAAAGTGTTTGAAAATATAATAAAGTTTGATACAATATGTAATGCAACCAGCAAAAGACAGGATGAAGCTTTTCAATTATCCCAAAAGGTTGATATGATGCTGGTTGTTGGTTCAAAGAACAGTTCTAATACCCAGAAGCTTTTTGAGATTTGCAGAAGGAACTGTTCTCAGACCTTTAACATCGAAACATCAGGTGACTTACCACCGATGAATACAAAAAAAATCAAAACAGTTGGAATCACTGCCGGGGCATCAACACCGGACTGGATTATCAAGGAGGTCTTAGGAAAGATGGAAGAATTAAATAAACAAGAGAATGAAATGAGTTTTAAGGAGGCCTTTGAAAACTCTCTTGTTACTTTACAGACAGGTCAGATTGTAAAGGGAAAAATAATCGGGTTTAACAATGCTGAGGTATACATTGACATGGGTTACAAGTCGGACGGAGTAATACCGGTTGACGAATTCTCGGATGACCCGGATTTCAATCCCGAAACCTCCTTGAAGGTAGGGGAAGAGGTCGAAGTATTTGTTGTAAGGGTAAATGACGGCGAAGGTAATGTTGTTCTATCCAAGAAAAAGGTGGATTCTATCAGAAATTGGGATAAGATGGAAGAAGCTTATGAGAATAAGACACCTGTTAATGCAAAGGTTGTTGAAGTTGTCAAGGGCGGAGTGATTGCCAGCGCAGGCGGAGTGAGAATATTTATACCCGCTTCGCAAATCAGCGACAGGTTTGTAAAGGATTTGAAAGAATTTTTAAAGCAGCCTGTAACTCTAAGAATAACTGAGTTTAATAAGCAGAAAAGAAAAATTGTTGGCTCGCAAAGAGTAATATTGGCTGAAGAAAAATCCAACAAAATTAATGAAGTGTGGGAAAATATAGAAATAGGCAGGAAATATAGCGGTGTAGTTAAGAGCCTGACAGATTTCGGGGCTTTCGTTGATATCGGCGGAGTAGACGGTCTTATACACATTTCAGAGCTGTCCTGGACGAAGATTAAGCATCCGTCCGAGGTTTTGAAGATTGGCGACAAGGTGGAGGTGTCAATCCAGGAATTTGACAAGGAAAAGAACAGGATTTCTCTGGCTTACAGGAAGAACGAGGATAATCCCTGGTTCAATGCCGAGGAAAAGTTCAAGGTTGGTCAAATTGTAAAAGGAAAGGTTGTAAGGCTTGTTCCTTTTGGAGCCTTCGTGGAAATACAGGATGGAGTTGACGGCTTGGTGCATATTTCCCAGATATCAAGCGTCAGAATAGGAAAGCCGAGCGATGTACTTGAGGTTGGGATGATGGTTGAAGCAAAGATTATTGAAGTCAATCTTGAAGCAAAGAAAATCAGCCTGAGCATAAAAGAAGTAGCACCTATTAATCCCGTCAATGTCAAGCAGGAAGAAAAGGAAGGAAATTCATCAAAGGCTGAGGAAAACACTTCGGTTCCTGATGAGGTTATTCCAACAGAGCATAAAGAAGATATGAATCTTAACATTGGTGAGCTGACAGGGAATAATAAGAAAGAATAGCATAATAAAAATATAACCCGAAAGGAACACTTCAATGTGTTCCTTTTTTTACAGAATGGAGTGGGCTGCAAAACGATGGATTACGAGGGCTTCAAAAAGGAAATATTGGCTATGTCAAGCATTGACCTGAACTGCTACAAAGAAAAGCAGATGAAGAGGAGGATAGATTCCCTTATAGCAAAAAACGGATATTCAGGCTATAGTGACTATATCCCTGCATTAAAAAGCAATAAAACACTTTATAATGAGTTTATAAACTACCTTACAATAAATGTTTCAGAGTTCTATAGAAATCCCGAGCAGTGGAATGTGCTTGAAAAGGAAGTGCTTCCGATGCTCATGCAGAAAACAAAGAAGCTTAAGATATGGAGTGCGGCCTGCTCAACCGGAGATGAACCTTATACTCTGGTCATGGTTCTTAATAAATTTATGCCTTTAAGCTCAATTAAAATATATGCTACAGATATCGACAAAGGGGCGCTCGAAAAAGCAATGCTTGGCAATTACAGCTTAAAAAGCGTAGAAAACCTTCCGGCTCCATATCTGGAAAAATACTTTATCAAGAGCGGTGATACCTATACAATTAAAAATGAGGTAAAGAATTGTGTTGAATTTAAGCAGCACAATCTCCTAAAAGACCCATATCCGACTGATTGCGATCTTATCGTCTGCAGGAATGTGCTTATTTATTTTACAGAAGAAGCAAAGAGCCAGATATACAAAAAATTCAACAATTCGTTGAAGGATGAAGGAATTTTGTTCGTAGGCAGCACGGAGCAGATTATTCTCAGCAATAAATATAATTTCAGACCTATCAAGACTTTCTTCTATATAAAAGAAAAACAGTTATGAAAATAAAACAGGGTTTCGGGAAACCCGAAACCCTTGGTGCGAGAGAGGGGATTTGAACCCCTACACAGTTGCCTGCTCTAGAACCTGAATCTAGCGTGTCTGCCAGTTCCACCACTCTCGCAAATCTTTAAAGCAATAATTATTCTACTAGAAAAACTTATACTTTGCAAGTGGAAATTAAATCTTTTTTACATAGTTTAAACTTATTATTTCTTGTCATAACTTAATGTATGGATACAATACTGGACGGAGGGACTAAATTGAACAGGAAGCTTGAGGAATTTAAAAAGACAATAAAAACTAAAAAGGTTGCCGTACTGGGCATTGGAGTGAGCAATATACCTTTGATTAATTATCTTTCGGACCTTGGCGTTGACATAACTGCCTTTGATAAGTCAAGCAAAGAAATTCTGGGAAGTACGGCAGAGGAATTTTTAAACAAGGGTGTGGCTTTAAGCCTTGGGGAAAACTATTTGGATAAGCTAAAGGGCTTTGATGTGGTTTTCAGGACACCGGGTATACGCTTCGATATTCCCGAGCTTACTGCAGAAAAGGAGAGAGGCGCTGAAATAACCTCGGAGATGGAGGTTTTCTTTGAATTGTGCCCCGCCGAAATATTTGCTGTTACCGGAAGTGACGGAAAGACTACTACAACAACCCTTATATATAACATACTAAAGCAAGAGGGCTATTCCTGCTGGTTGGGGGGGAATATAGGAACACCACTTTTGAGCCGGATTGATGAAATAAAGGAAACCGATAAGGTTGTGCTTGAGCTGAGCAGCTTCCAGCTTCATACCATGCGCAAAAGCCCGGAACACGCCCTCATAACAAATATTACACCCAACCACCTGGACGTTCACAAGTCCTTGGAGGAATATATTGATGCAAAGAAAAATATTTTCATCCATCAGAAGGATGAAAAGGGCTTTGGCACGCCAAGGCTTGTTTTAAACCTGGATAATGAAATAACAAAAGGTCTGGCACGGGAAGCAAAAGGCAAGGTTGTTTTCTTCAGCAGAAAACAGCAGCTTATGGAAGGCGCATTCCTCAAAGACGGAGTACTTGTATATAAAAAGGACAATATTGAGACGGAAATTGTCAAAGCTGATGATATTGTCATTCCAGGCATGCATAATATTGAAAATTACCTTGCTGCCACTGCCATGACAATGAATTTTGTAAAACCTGAAACCATACACAAGGTTGCTGGAACCTTCAAAGGAGTAGAGCATCGAATAGAACTGGTGAGAGAAATCAATGGAGTCAGATTCTATAACAGCTCCATAGACAGCAGCCCTTCAAGGACCGCAGCTGCCTTAAGCACCTTTAAACAGAAGGTGATACTAATTGCCGGGGGAAAGGACAAGGGCATACCTTATGACGAAATAGGAGAGCCTATAGCCCAAAAAGTCAAGTGTCTGGTTCTTATTGGAGCAACAGCACCTAAAATTGAGCAGGCCCTGAAGGATACAATTGAAAAAACCGGCAAGGGTAAAGATATACCGGTTTTCAAATGCAGCACATATGAAGAGGCAGTGAAAACTGCCTACGAAAATGCAAAACCAGGGGATATAGTAATCCTGTCTCCGGCCAGTACCAGCTTTGACATGTTCAAAAACTTCGAGGAGAGAGGAAGGGTATTTAAGGACATAGTGAATAGTCTTGCCACACTTGAATGTTAATGCGGAAGGAGCTGGTGATTTCATCGAAGCTTGCGAAAATTGGTTGTTGCGGTGAATAAACCATATTAAGAGCAATAAAACTTCAAATAAAAAGTCCGGTTCATATGAACTGGACTTTTTGGTGGGCCTTCAGGGACTCGAACCCCGGACCAACCGGTTATGAGCCGGTTGCTCTAACCAACTGAGCTAAAGGCCCTCAAAAGAGACAAATAACATTTTAGTTTATATATTAAGATATGTCAAGAGAAAAAAATTGGTTTTATAATTTAAGCCCATCTGCTATAATCTATTAAAGATGTCCGAAGGGAGGATGGTTAGAAAAGATGGATGTATTAAGCATTCTAAAGGAATTAAGCATAAACACAGCAGTATCAGGCAATGAACATACCATGTCCGAGTATATAAAATCAATGTTCGAAAAATATTGCGATGAAGCTGCCGTGGATAGCTTTTATAATATACTGGGAGTAAAAAAGGGTTTGGGGAATAGTAATTCGAAGATAATGGTCAGTGCCCATTATGACGAGATTGGCTTTATTGTAACAGGCTTTGAGGAAGGCGGTTTTTTAAGGTTCTCAAACATCGGCGGTATTGACGCAAAGATACTTCTTGCCCAGGAAGTAACAATTCATGGCAGAAAGCCTTTGTACGGAATAATTGGTGCAAAGCCTCCACACCTGCTCAATGCGGAGGAGACAAGGAAGGCGGTAAAAATTGATGAGCTGGTTATAGACACCGGCCTGGATGCTGAAGAACTCAAAAAGATCGTTTCAATAGGCGATTTTATTACCTTAAAAGCACTACCTTTCAGCCTGAAGGGAAACAGATTAAGCTCGAAGTCTCTTGATAACAGAGCAGGTCTTTGCGCTCTGGCGCTTCTTCTGGAGGAGCTTTCAGAGTTGAAGCATGACGCAGATGTGTATGTGCTGGCGTCAACACAGGAGGAGGTTGGCCTTCGAGGCATACAGGTTGCTGCATACAAGCTGGAGCCAGATCTTGCAATTGTCATTGATGCGTGCCATGGTGAAATATCAGATTCACCAAAGGGTGAAGCATATCCTTTGGGCAAGGGACCAGCCATTGGGATAGGCCCTAATCTCCACCGAAAGCTTACCAATAAAATTATTGATATAGCAAAAGAAGAAAATATTCCTTATCAGACGAATATTGAGCCGGAAGATACAGGAACTGAAGCATGGGCAACACAGGTTTCGCGGGCAGGCATTCCCACCATTCTGCTTTCCATTCCTCTGCGGTATATGCATACAACGGTAGAGACGCTTGATATTTCAGACGTGAAAAATATAGCGAGGCTGGCAGCGAGATTTATATCAAAAGGATGCAGGGAAGTTGGTGATTTATGGTGTTATTAAAGGATTTGACGCTATTAAACGGTGTATCGGGTAACGAAGACGCTGTCAGAAATTACATAAAGGAAAGGGCTGCAGCAAGCGGAGCTAAAATCAGTATAGATTCCATCGGAAATCTTATAGCCTTAAAGCCTGGAAAAAAGCCGAAATTCAAAGTAATGCTTTCGGCTCATATGGATGAGGTAGGCTTTATGGTTACGGGTTATGGCGAAAATGGCACGCTTAAGTTTAAAAATATCGGAGGAATCGACGAAAGGATACTGCCGGGAAAGAGAGTACTGGTGGGCAGCAGCGCAATACCGGGTGTAATAGGCTGCAAACCTATTCATATGCAGGAGAGGGATGAGCGAGGCAATAATATAAAATTAAAGAGCATGTATATTGATATCGGAGCAGATAAAAAAGAAGAAGCGGAGAAGGCAGCTCCGCCAGGTGATTACATTGCCTTCCACAGTGAATTTACGGAGTTCGGTGATGGCTGCGTTAAGGCTAAGGCTTTAGATGACAGGGTTGGATGCGCTATTATGCTCGAAATGTTAAGCAGACAATTTGAATTTGACCTTTATGCCTGTTTCACAGTCCAGGAGGAAATAGGGCTAAGAGGCTCTGAGGTTGCCGCATACTGCGTTAATCCGGATATAGCCCTTGTCATTGAGGGGACAACCTGCTCTGATGTTCCGGGGGTTGAAAAGCAGGAGTATTCAACCATTCTCGGAAAAGGCGCGGCTCTTGCAATAATGGACAGGACAGCTTATTACGACAGAAATTTAGTAAGGTTTATTCACGAAGCTGCAATAAAAAATAATATTAAAATCCAGTACAAGCAGACTGCAACCGGCGGGAATGATGCTGGGAAAATTCAGAGGAGCAGAAGCGGTGTGAAGGTGGCTGCATTATCTGTACCCTGCAGGTACATTCATTCTCCCGTCTCCATGATGAGCAAATGGGATTTTGACGCCTGCCGTGACATTGTTGGCTGTGTCCTGGGGGAATTCAGCGAAAACCAGGGTATGATAGAATCCATAAAGCAGGGAGGACAAGCGAATGTTTGATTTAATAAAAAGGCTTTGCCAAAGTTTTGGAGTATCCGGAAATGAAGAAGACATAAGAGATGTTATCAAAAGCGAAATAGGCAATAAGCTCAATGAAGTAAGGGTTGATGCTCTTGGCAATCTTATAGCGGTAAAAAAGGGTAAGGGAAAAAAAATCATGGTTGCTGCCCATATGGATGAAATAGGTGTTTTGGCAACATTTATCGATGAAAAGGGCTTTATTCGTTTTTCAAACATAGGCGGGGTTTCACAGTTTTTTGCACTTGGTCAAAGAGTTAAATTCAGGAACGGTGTTACCGGGGCCGTGTTCTATGAAGAAAAGCTTGATGATATGAAAAACCTGAAATTATCATCAATGTATATTGATATTGGCGCCATTTCCAGGGAGGATGCAGAAAAAAAAGTTCAGATTGGCGATGCTGCATGCTTTTTGGGAGAAACCGTTCAAGAAGGCGATGTAATCATTTCAAAGGCTCTTGATGACAGGGCTGGCTGTTCTGTCTTGCTTCAAGCAATAAAAAACCTGCCTGAAACTGAAAATGAAATATACTTTGTTTTTACAGTACAGGAGGAATTAGGCCTGAGGGGAGCCAAAACCTCGGCCTATCAAATTTTGCCCGACATGGCCATAGCCGTGGACGTGACAAAAACAGGCGATACTCCAGAATGCAAGCCCATGGCTGTAAAATGCGGGGGCGGGCCTGCCGTAAAGATTAAAGACAACTCGGTAATCTGTCATCCTGAGGTCAGAAGGCTTTTGGAAGACAAAGCCAAGCAGCTTAACATACCTTACCAGCTGGAGGTTCTCTCTGCCGGTGGAACAGATGCCGGCGCAATACATTTGACCGCCGGAGGTGTTCCTTCAGGGGCAATATCCATTCCCTGCAGGAATATTCACAGTCCTTCGGAGATTGTAAGCCTGAAGGATCTGGAGAATGCCGTCAAGCTGCTGACGGAATCCATAATATGATTATATCTCAAAAAGTCATTTCATGACCTTCTGGGAACCAATCATAGTATGAAACAGATCCAACTGCAAAAACAGCTTTTTTATAATGTTTGGCACCTTAATATTAATAGTAAATGTCCGCATTGGAACGATGAATAATAGAGGATTATTTAAACAAATGTCGAATTAGTAAAAACAAGCGACATTCAAAATAGCGGAGGTGCCGGCATGAAAATTACCTTTCTGGGAGCAGCGAAAACAGTAACAGGCTCTTGTTATTTAATTGAGACTAAAAACAGCAGATTCCTGGTAGATTGCGGTATGTTCCAGGGACACTCAAAGGAAAACGCCCTTAATGAGGAACCCTTCCCTTTCAATCCCTCGGAGCTTGATTTTATTTTATTGACACATTGTCATATCGACCATAGCGGAAGGATACCCAAAGCATTTGTAGAAGGCTTTAAAGGAGAAGTTATTGCAACAAAAGCTACAGCAGAGCTTTGCGGCATTATGCTGCCCGACTGCGGACATATTCAGGAGCTTGAAATTGAATGGCAGAACAGGAAGAGGCAAAGGGCGGGCAAGGCATTATTAAAGCCGATCTACACCTACCAGGATGCACTTGACTGTATTAAGCTTTTCAGGGGCGTCAGCTATGACGAGGTAATAAAGCTGAATGATGAAGTGCGCGTTAGATTCAATGATGCCGGCCATATATTAGGATCAGCAATTATTGAGCTTTGGATAAATGAAAACAATGAGGAAACAAAATTGGTCTTTACAGGTGACTTGGGAAACAAGGACATGCCGATATTGCGTGATGCGACTTTTATAGAAAGTGCGGACTACCTAGTTATAGAATCAACATACGGCAACAGGCTGCATTCGGAAGAAGGAAACAAGGTTGAGCGCTTCATGGATATAATAAACGAAACAATAGAAAAAGGAGGCAATGTCATAATTCCTTCCTTTGCAGTAGGGCGTACGCAGGAGATAATATATGACCTGAACATGAAAAGGGGAAAATATGATGAAAAACTGCAAAAATTCCTCAATGTTCCGGTTTATGTGGACAGCCCTCTTGCCACATCCGCTACGGAAATTTTCAGGAGAAACCTTGACTGCTTTGATGATGAGGCAAGAAAGTATATTGAAAACGGAGACAACCCTCTGGATTTTCCGGGACTTAAATTTACTCAAAGCGCTGATGAATCACGCTCCCTGAATGAAAAAAAGGAAAGCATGATAATTATTTCAGCCAGCGGCATGTGTGAAGCGGGACGCATCAAGCACCACTTAAAGCACAATCTCTGGAGGAAGGACAGCACCATTCTGTTCGTTGGCTATCAGGCCCAGGGAACCCTTGGAAGAAAGCTTGTAGACGGCGCAAAAAAAGTGAAGCTTTTTGGCGAGGACATAACAGTAAATGCGAGAATAGAAATGATTGACGGTTTTTCCGGCCATGCTGACCGTGATGGACTTCTGGGCTGGATAAGCAAATTTAATAAAAAACCCAAAAAGATTTTCATAGTACATGGTGAAGAAGAGGGAATGAGTGAGTTCTCAAATTCTATTAAAGAACGATTCGGAATAGAGTCAATTATTCCTTCAAAAGGAGAAAGTTATTTTGTCAGTTCCTCAAGAGTTCTGACAGGAGACGAAAAGCCCCAAGTCAAATTCAGGTTCAAGAGGCTGGAACTTTTAGAATTCATGGACACCTTGAAGGAAGAAATGGAGGAGCTGACAGATATACTTAAAATGCAGCTGAAGGAGGAAAAGGAAGATTTGGAGATAGATGAAATAAGGTTGAAGCTGAAAGCGCTTCAACGTGCTATAGTTGAAGCACTTAAATAATTTATGCGGGGGAATAAAGAAGTTCATCAAAACTTCTTTATTTTTTTATCAGTATGTTGTAAAATAATATAAGAATTTTTAAATAGCCCTTCGAAGGAAGGCAGAACGGTGGCTGGCACTGAAGCTCGCAGCAGTTTTCAGACTACAAGTGCTAAATACATTAGGTGGATTGAAATGTTGCAGCACTTTAGAATTTTATATTACGGAAGGATGGTAGGTTATGACCAAGTTTCTTTTTCTTGGACTTTTTATTGTACTTATGATCGCGGTAGGTCTGTACAGTAAAAAGAAAGTCAATGACGTGCAGGACTTTTTCCTCGGAGGCAGGAAAATGGGGGCCTGGATCTCAGCATTCGCATATGGCACAACTTATTTCTCAGCGGTTATTTTCATCGGCTACGCAGGCAAAATAGGATGGGGCTTCGGTATTTCCTCCACTTGGATTGGTATTGGAAACGCAGTAGTAGGAAGCCTTTTGGCATGGCTTGTTTTGGCAAAAAAAACAAGAAAGATGACCCACGATTTGAACGCTTCGACAATGCCTGAGTTTTTTGAAAAGCGTTACAACAGCAAGGCTATGAAAATAGTGACAGCTCTTGTTATTTTCATATTCATGGTGCCTTATTCAGCATCTGTATATCAGGGGCTGGGATATCTCTTCGAGCAAACCTTTGGAATCCCATTTGTTTACTGCATGGCTGCAATGGCCCTTCTTACGGCGGTATACCTTATGCTTGGCGGATATGTCGCAACAGCCTTGAATGACTTTATCCAGGGAATAATAATGCTTGGGGGGATTCTGCTCGTTATAGGGTTCACTTTGAGCAATCCTGCTGTAGGTGGTTTGTCCCAAGGCATAGCAAAGCTGTCACAGATACCTAAGGACGGTCCGAACCTGGTTAATATTTTCGGAGGCAACCCCGTGAACCTTTTTGCCCTTGTTATTCTGACCAGCCTTGGCACTTGGGGACTTCCTCAAATGGTTCATAAATTCTATGCCATAAAAGATGATGCTGCAATTAAGAAGGCAACAATAATATCAACAATTTTTGCAACCCTCATAGCAGGCGGCTGCTACTTCATCGGGGCATTTGGAAGATTGTTCCTTGACAACAAGGTTCCTTTGGGCGCAAACGGAAAACCAAATTTCGATATGGTAATGCCTGTTGTACTGGGCAAGGCATTGCCGGAATCCTTGCTGGGCATAGTAATCATACTGGTTCTCTCGGCATCGATGTCCACGTTGTCATCCCTTGTTCTTGTATCCAGCTCAGCTATATCGATGGATCTCCTTAAAGGCACTCTGATACCTCAGATGAAAAAGGAAACCGTGATGCTTACCATGAGAATTCTCTGTGCGGTTTTTGTTGCTCTGTCATTCCTTGTGGCTATGACTCCGAATGCAATCGTTACGCTTATGTCATTTTCATGGGGAACAGTTGCCGGAGCCTTTCTTGCGCCATTCATTTACGGGCTGTATTGGAAAGGCACCACCAAAATTGGAGCATGGGCGGGTTTTGTATCTGGCATAGCATGTTCCGTAGGTGGTGCAATATATTTCCGTATGGACGGCAAGCTTGCTCCAAATATTGGCGCTGTGGCAATGCTCGTTTCATTGGTTGTGGTACCAATAGTGAGCTTTATTACATCAAAGCTTCCGCAAGCCCACCTTGACAAGGTGTTCGGCGGGACCTTATCAAAGCAGGAGCTGGACTTGGAAACTTAATAGTTAGAAAATCGACATTTTTAGTAAAAAATTGAATCTGATGCAAAAAAGCTTTTCTTGAAACAAGATGTATAAATCACTCACCTGCGTCGCAGTAATTTCGACGCCAAAATGCCACGGATGGCATTTTGAGCATCACGTGACACGATGTCATATTGATGCGGGCGAGGAATTACAAGACAAGGTGGTAGTGATTTCATCGAAGTTTCAGAAAATGGGTTTTTGTAGCAGATTCAATATATATTCCAAAATTACTGTGGGACATACTTTAAGTGTGTCCCAATACATTGCAAAGGGGTTAATTAAAATGATTTGGAACAAGGAGGCTGAGTGCCTCGGCAGAAGTGAAATGAAGGCATTGCAGCTTGAAAGGTTAAAGGAAATTGTCAAAAGAGCATATGAAAATGTTGGACTCTATAGAAGAAAGTTTGATGATATAGGCTTAAAGCCTGAGCACATCCAAACTCTCAAGGATATCGAGAAAATTCCATTCACGACAAAGGATGATCTTAGAGACAACTATCCATACGGTCTGTTTGCCGTTCCAATGAAAAGTATTGTAAGGGTTCATGCCTCATCGGGCACAACCGGCAAGCCCATAGTTGTAGGATATACGCAAAAGGATGTGGAAAACTGGTCCGAGTGTGTCGCAAGACTTATTGTGGCAGCAGGTGGAACCGATGACGACATAGCCCAGGTAGTATTCGGCTACGGACTTTTTACCGGAGGCTTTGGCTTGCATTATGGCCTTGAAAAGGTAGGAATTACGGTTGTTCCGGCTTCAAGCGGCAACTCTGAAAGACAAATTATGCTTATGGAAGACTTCGGCTCTACAATACTTGTAGGCACGCCGTCATATGCGCTTTACCTTTCTGAAGTGGCAGAAGAAATGGGAATCACAAAAGGGCGCCACAAATTAAGGCTCGGACTATTTGGGGGCGAGGGGCATACCCCTGAGATGAGAATGGAAATAGAAAAACGCTGGGGGATATTAGCTACTGAAAACTACGGATTAAGCGAAATAGTGGGTCCGGGGGTATCGGGCGAGTGTTCTCGCCAGTGCGGAATGCATATAAACGAAGATCATTTTTATCCTGAAATAATTGAATCCACCACTGGGAATACGCTGGGATATGGCGAAAAGGGAGAACTTGTTCTTACAACTCTTACAAAGGAAGGCATTCCAATGCTAAGATACAGGACAAAGGATATAACTATTTTAAATCCCGAACCTTGCAGCTGCGGCAGGTCAAATGTAAGGATGAACAAGGTGCTGGGCCGGACAGACGACATGTTGATAATAAGGGGAGTTAATGTATTTCCTTCCCAGATAGAAAGTGTGCTTGTCGGAATGGAGCATATAGGTCCTCATTATCAGATAATTGTCAGCAAAAAGGGCTTTATGGATGACATAGAAGTTCAGGTTGAGCTGATTGACGGAAAAATGCTTGAAAAATACAGTGAGCTGGAAAAGCTTGAAAGCGGAATCAGGCACAAGCTGAGAACTGTGCTACAGATAGATGCCAAGGTTAAGCTGGTTAATCCTAAATCAATAGAACGCTCGGTAGGAAAGGCAAAAAGGGTAATTGACTTACGTAATAAAAATGTTTGATAAATGTTAATTTTAAGTTGGCAAGACTTATCCTTATTTATTCTAGTTGACATCAATTATTTCTATGTTTAGAATTTAATTAAAAATAGCAATTTGTCAATTAATTTGATGGATGGGGGATTCTATGAGGAAACTTATGCTTGGCAATGAGGCTGTAGCCAGGGGAGCATACGAAGCAGGAGTAACAGTGGCCGCTGCATATCCCGGAACGCCTAGCACGGAAATAACAGAATACATTGCAAAATATGACGAAATATACTCAGAATGGTCACCAAATGAGAAGGTGTCCATGGAGGTTGCTATTGGTGCATCTATTGCAGGCGCCAGGGCAATTTGTTCCATGAAGCATGTCGGGCTGAATGTTGCCGCAGATCCGTTGTTTACAGTGTCCTATACAGGAGTTAACGGAGGTCTTGTAATCATGGTTGCCGACGACCCTGGTATGCACAGCTCTCAAAATGAGCAAGACAGCAGATTTTATGCCAGGTCATCCAAGGTTCCCATGCTGGAGCCCTCAGACAGCCAGGAGTGCAAGGACTTTGTCAAGGAAGCCTTTGAAATAAGCGAAAAGTTTGACTGTCCGGTTATTGTAAGGCTTACAACAAGAATTGCACATTCGCAGAGTGTTGTTGAGCTTGGTGAAAAGGTAGATTTTACTTTAAAGGAATATAAAAAGAATTTTGAAAAATACGTTATGATGCCTGCTATGGCCAGGAAGCGTCATGTTGAAGTAGAAAGGCGCATGGCAGAGTTAAGGGATTTCTCAAACAATACCTCTCTCAATAGAATTGAGTGGGGGAGCAAGGATGTCGGTATCATTACAAGCGGAATTGCATACCAATATGCAAGAGAAGCCTTTGGTGATGCATCCTATCTGAAAATCGGAATGGTGCATCCTATTCCGGAAAAGCTTATAGCCGATTTTGCAAAAGAAATAAAAACGCTTTATGTAATTGAAGAGCTTGAGCCCTTTATTGAAAACCAGATTAAAAAGATGGGCATTAAGGTTATCGGAAAAGAGCTGCTTCCTGTTATTGGGGAATTCAGCTCACAGCTCATCAAAGAAAAAATTCTTAATGTAAAGACAGAAATCAAGGTGCCCATCAATGAGATTGTACCTGTAAGGCCTCCGGTTATGTGCCCTGGCTGTCCTCACAGAGGCCTTTATCATGTGCTGAAGAAACTGAAGCTTGTTGTAAGCGGTGATATCGGGTGTTATACTCTTGGCGCTCTTCCTCCAGCAGAATCAATGGACACCTGCATATGCATGGGAGCTAGCGTCAGCGGCGCTCACGGTATGGAAAAGGCAAGAGGCAAGGACTTTGCCAAAAAGACCGTAGCCGTTATAGGTGATTCCACATTTATGCACTCAGGAATTACAGGACTTATTGATATAGTATACAACAAAGGTGTTTCAACAACAATTATTCTGGATAATTCAATTACAGGCATGACAGGTCACCAGCACAATCCTACCACGGGCTACACCATTAAAGGCGAACCTACCAGAAAGGTAGATATGGTTAAGCTTGCACACGCTGTAGGCGTCGAAAGAGTCAGGGTGGAAGACCCATTTGACATTAAGGCATTTGAAAAAGCAGTCAAGGAAGAAATAGAAGCCGAAGAGCCGTCAGTAATAATTGCTTTAAGACCTTGTGCTCTTTTAAAAGGAGTCAGCTATGAAGGTGCGCAGGTAATCAGAAAGGATAGATGCAAAATGTGCAAGCTTTGTCTTTCCATAGGCTGTCCTGCCATAGTAGACAAGGGAGATTGCATAGAAATAAACGAAGCACTGTGTATCGGCTGTAAGCTTTGCAGCAGGTTATGCAACTTTAATGCTATTGAAAAGGCAGGTGTATAATAGTGGAAAAGCTTAATATAATGATAGTAGGCGTTGGTGGCCAGGGTACTCTTCTTGCCAGCAAGGTGCTTGGCAATGTAGCATTAAAGATGGGATACGACGTAAAGGCTTCCGAAGTTCATGGGATGGCTCAAAGAGGCGGAAGTGTGGTAACCTATGTCAAGTTTGGGAAAAAAGTTTATTCGCCGCTGATAGAAAAGGGCGAAGCAGACCTGATTCTTGGCTTCGAGCAGCTTGAATCGCTCCGCTGGATAGAATACCTTAAGGAAGGCGGAAGGATGCTGATAAATGAGCAAAAAATAAATCCTATGCCTGTAATAATAGGAAAAGCAAAGTACCCCGAAAATATAATTGAGAAAATAAAGGACAATTATTCGAATATAATAACAATTGACGCTTTGAAAATTGCAAGGGAATGCGGCAATATAAAAACGGTCAATATTGTTCTTCTCGGTCTTATGGCAAAGTCCATAGATATTAATAAGGATGTTTGGATTGAGGTCATTAAGGAGACTGTTCCTCAAAAGCTCTTGGAAATAAACCTCAAGGCCTTTGAAATGGGATATAATTATTAGCCAATGAGTTTTGCCTGGTTGCTTTTGTGTGGGGCGGTTTGAGCCGTAAACCCTGAAAGCTATTCCCAAGGGGGGGATAGGGCTGAAATAGAATTAAATATCAGGGGGTTAAAATGAAGTACTGGAATCAGACATATGAGTGTATGACAAGGGATGAGATGACCAGGGTTCAGACGGATAGGCTTATTAACACTGTCAAAAGGATTTTCCACAATGTTCCCTTTTACAGAGACAAGATGCAGAAGGCAGGTCTTGAACCCGGAGACATAAAGTCTCTTGAAGATTTGAAAAAACTGCCGTTTACTTATAAGCAGGATCTTAGGGATACTTATCCCTATGGACTTTTTGCGGTTCCATTAAGTGAAATAGTCAGAATTCACGCATCCTCAGGAACAACGGGAAGACAGACAGTTGTAGGCTACACAAGAAGGGACATCGATACCTGGGCTGAGGTTATGGCAAGGACACTGTCATGTGCCGGTGCCACAAAAGAATCCTTTATACAGGTGGCTTACGGTTACGGATTGTTTACAGGCGGACTTGGAGTGCATTACGGGGCCGAAAGAATAGGAGCGTCAGTTATACCCATATCCGGTGGGAATACAAAAAGACAGCTGCAGATAATGAAAGATTTCGGCACTACAATACTTGCCTGCACTCCTTCCTATGCGCTTTATTTGGCGGAGGAGATGGAAGAAGCCGGTATAAGGAAAGAAGACCTTCATTTAAAAGCAGGTGTCTTTGGAGCAGAGCCATGGTCTTCAAACATGAGAAATGAAATCGAAGAAAGACTTGGAATAATTGCTATTGATATATATGGACTGAGTGAGGTAATAGGCCCAGGGGTTGCAAGCGAATGCCATTGCAAGAATGGTTTGCATATACCGGAGGATCATTTCATTCCTGAAATAATCGACCCTGTAACGGAAGAGGTTCTTCCTCCAGGCTCTGTGGGTGAGCTTGTCTTTACTACGATAACCAAGGAGGGCCTGCCTCTTTTAAGGTACAGGACAAGAGATATATCATCATTGAACTATGAGGTGTGCGAATGCGGAAGAACCTGCGTGAGGATGAGCAAGGTAAGCGGAAGGACAGACGACATGCTGATTATAAGAGGCGTGAACGTATTTCCCTCACAGATAGAAAGCGTACTCCTTGAAATTGGTGAAACTGCGCCACACTACCTGCTTATAGTAGACAGGGTTGATAATTTGGATAGCCTGGAAGTATGGGTTGAAATGACTCCGAGCCTGTTCTCCGATGAGGTTAAAATGATTGAGGACATTGAGAAAAAAATCAGGAAGGAAATAGAAGGCACTCTCGGAATAAACGCAAAAGTCAGGCTTGTAGAGCCTAAGACAATTGAAAGAAGCGAAGGCAAAGCCAAAAGGGTCATTGACAGGAGAAAGCTTTAAGGAGGAGTTAATATGCTAGTAAAACAGATTTCCGTATTTCTTGAAAACAAGTCAGGAAGGCTTGCGGAGGTTACAAAAATTCTTGGTGAAAACGGCATAAACATAAGTGCATTATCTATTGCCGATACCACGGACTTCGGAATTTTAAGGCTTATTGTGAACAACCCTGAAAAAGCTGAACAGGTTCTGATGGAAAATGGATTTGCAGTAAGCGCAACAAGCGTAATTGCAATAGGCGTTGAGGATAAACCAGGAGGCTTGTCAACAGCATTGGAAATTTTGGCGAGGGAATCTATCGGAATAGAATACGTGTATGCCTTTGTTGGCCGTGACGGAAAAGATGCATATGTCATATTGAGAGTAGAGAACCCTGATAAGGCTATAGATGTTCTTACAAAAAACAATATAAAGGTATTGTCATCAAGTGCTGTGTACGAATTCTAGACATTGGGCTAAAACCGCTTGACAGCTGTCAGTCATGTAAGCATATACATGGCTGTTTTTTTATTTTAATAATTGAATTAATCATATATTATGTTAAAATTATTTAAGTGATTTTTTTTGCATGATATATGCGGGGGTGCAGCTTGTACTTAAAGAAACTTGAAATACAAGGGTTCAAATCCTTTGCAGACAGAATAAGCCTTGAATTCAATTCGGGCATAACATCAGTTGTAGGCCCCAACGGCAGCGGGAAAAGCAATGTTGCCGATGCGGTAAGATGGGTTTTGGGTGAGCAGAGCGCAAAGACCTTAAGAGGAGCAAAGATGGAGGATGTCATCTTTGCCGGCACAGAGCACAGAAAGCCTTTGGGATTTGCAGAAGTATCCATCACAATCGACAACGAAGATAAGACGCTGCCTGTTGATTTTACTGAGGTTACAGTTACAAGGAGGGTTTTCCGTTCAGGTGAAAGTGAGTACTTCATCAATAAGACGTCATGTCGACTTAAAGACATAACAGAACTGCTTCTTGATACAGGCATAGGGAAGGATGGCTATTCAATAATCGGGCAGGGAAGAGTTGACGAAATCCTAAGCTCAAAGTCCGAGGACAGAAGGCATATTTTTGAAGAGGCCTCAGGCATCATGAAATACAAGGTGAGAAAGCTGGAAGCTGAAAAGAAGCTTGAGCATACCAAGCAGAATCTCCTTAGAATCAACGACATCATTGTTGAGCTTGAAAACCAGCTGGAGCCATTAAGGGTGCAGTCGGAAGCGGCAAAAAAATATCTTTCCCTGAGGGAAAGCCTTAGAGAACTTGAAGTTAACCTTTACATTGACAATATATCCAAATTCAAAGATAGGCTGAAAGAATTAGAGGAACAATATAATACTATTAAAGACAATATTGATAATGAGAACCTCAGGCTTGAGAACATAACCCTCCAGAACAAGAAAAAGACAGATATTATGAAAGCCCTGGAGGAAAAGCTTGACGCTTCAAGGAAGGAGTTCTACAGCATCGACGGAAATCTGGAAAGGTGCAGCTCGGAGATCAAGCTGAACGATGAAAAAATAAACAACCTGAACGCCAACATATCAAGAATAAATCAGGAAGCATTTGAACTCGGACAAAAGCTTGAGCAGCTATCCTCCGAGGAATCCGCCAAGCAGAAAAAAATCCAATACTTGAACAACCAGTACAGGGATTATTCCAGCAAGCTTGAAGAATACGAAAAGCAGATGGAGGAATTGCTTGCCGCCTTAAACGAAAACGAGCGTCACATTGAAAACATGAAGTCCAGTATTATGGACAAGCTTGACATCATGTCAGACAGGAAGACGCAGATAAACAACGTGAAAAACTATATTGAAAACCTGAAAAAACGCAGTAACAGTATCAGCAATGAAATATACCATTTGACGCTTGATAAGGACAAGGATTTGATGAAGCGGGAAGACCTGGCTGAAAGCATTTCAAATACCAGGGAACAGCTGAGACAATCCAAAGCCAGATGCGAAGCGCTGAATAAAGAAAAAGCAGATCTGGAGCAGAGCCTTAATGATAACAGGACACACCAAAACAATGTAAAGTCTGAGCTTCAGCTAAAATCCTCAAGGCAGAAAATGCTGCAGGATATGGAAAGAAGCCTGGAAGGCTACAATAAAAGTGTAAGAGAGATGCTTCAGGCATGCCGCCAGTCACACGAGCTCGGAAGGGGTATTTACGGAGCCCTTGCACAGCTGGTTTCTGTTGACAGGAAATATGAGACTGCTATAGAAATGTCCTTGGGGAGTGCTTTGCAGAACATAGTGACAAATACGGAGGAAGATGCCAAAAAAGCCATAGACTATCTCAAGGCAAACAAGCTGGGAAGAGCCACATTTCTGCCAATAAGCTCTGTAAACGGCAAGGGCTTTGACAAAAATCTTCTTCATCAGATAAGCTCACATGAGGGCTTCTGCGGAATAGGCTCCGACCTTGTGGAATGCAACGAGAAATTCAAAGGCATAATACTTAATCTTTTAGGCAGGGTTGTGGTGGTTGAAAATCTTGAGGCCGGAATAAAAATGGCCAGGAAGTTTGGGTACAGCTTCAGAATTGTAACTCTTGAAGGTGACATACTCAGCACCAGCGGTTCCATGTCCGGCGGAAGCATGGACACCAGGGGGCCGGGTATTCTTGGAAGAAGCAGGGAAATACAGGAAATACGGGAAAGGCTGGAGGTGCTTAAGACAGAGGAAAAAGAAATCGAAGAAAAAATTAATGCTCTTATATATATGCTGCAGGAAGTTGCCTCTGAAATCAGTCAGGAAGAAGAGTTAATAAAGAAAAATGAATTGATAAGAATACGAGATGAGAGCAACCTTGCACAGATTGACGAGAATATCAGAAAAAATGATGCCAAGGCCGACATGCTCAGGCAGGAGCAGCAGCAGCTCGCAAGGCAGACCTTGCAGGCAGAAAACGAAATGAAGAAATATGAAAAGGAGCTCTCCGACATAGAGGCAGATATAGCAGAAACCAAAAGAGTAATTTCAGAGCATCAGGAAAAGCATAAGGAGGACCAGTCAGTAAGAGATGCTCTGCATAATGACATAACAGATTTTAAAATTTCCGTTAACTCAATTCTTGAAAGCATAGAAAATGTTAAAGAGTCCATTGACAGGATAACCAGTGAAAAAGAATCTTTGGAAAAGAGTATTGACAGGAAAAATAATGAAAAAATAAAAAGCGAGAGTGAAATACAGTCCTTAAGAGACAAAAACGAGGGCCTGAGGCACTTGATAAAGGGCTATTTGGAGGAGAAAGCAGGCAAAACCTTTGAAATAGACAGAATAACTGAAGAGAGAAAGCTTCTGGAGGAAGAGCTGTTTGATACAGTTAATCTTATAAATGACATTAACAAAAATATTGTACTTCTTCAGGAAGATTTCAACAGAATAGAGGTTAAAAGAGCAAGAATAGAGTCAGACATGGAAGCCATACAGAACAGGATGTGGGATGAATATGAGCTTACCTACACAAATGCGCTTGATTTAAAAAAAGACATTGGCAGTATTCCGCAGGCCCAGAAGAAAATAAGCGAATTGAAAAATGAAATTAAGGAGCTGGGGCCTGTTAATGTAGCTGCAATCGAGGAGTATATCAAGTCAAAAGAGCGCTATGAATTTATGTCGCATCAGCGTGACGACATGGAACAGGCAAAGGAAAAGCTCCACAGAGTCATAAATGAAATGACCTCACTTATGAAGAAGCAATTTATGGAGCAGTTCAGATTAATCAACGAGAACTTCGGAAAGGTTTTCAAGGAGTTGTTTGAAGGTGGCCGCGCAGAACTGGTTTTGGCAGACAAGGAAAATGTTTTGGAAAGCGGTATTGAAATAGAAGTGCAGCCTCCGGGTAAGAAGCTGCAGAACATGATGCTTCTATCAGGAGGAGAAAGAGCTTTCACGGCTATAGCTCTTTTGTTTGCAATACTGCGTTTAAGGCCCACGCCCTTCTGCATACTCGATGAAATTGAAGCTGCGCTTGATGACGCAAATGTATACAGGTTTGCACAATATATAAAAAAATACACAAATCAGACTCAGTTTATTATGATTACCCACAGAAAAGGCACCATGGAGGCTGCAGACACACTCTATGGCGTAACCATGCAGGAGCATGGCGTATCAAGAATAGTGTCAATGAAAATGGGCGAACGCGCCAGCTAATTTTAGGGTACATTCCTTGACGCAAAAGGAAATCAAGTCATTTTGCAAGGAGTGTTCCCATATATAATCGGAGGATAATATGGGTTTCTTTGAAAGATTGAAGGAAGGATTACAGAAAACAAGAAAGGGTATAACTGAAAAAATCGACCAGGTGTTAGTCTCCTTCGGGAAAATTGATGATGAGCTGTTTGATGAGATAGAGGAAATTCTTATCACTTCAGACATGGGCATTGAGACAACAATGAAGATAATAGACGACCTGAAAAAGAAGGTAAAGGAAAATAAGCTGACAAACCCTGCATCAATAAAGGAACTGCTTAAGGAGGAGCTTATACAGATAATGTCTGACGAAGATTCGGATTTGAATATTAGAACATCTCCCTCTGTGATAATTGTTATCGGAGTAAACGGAGTTGGCAAGACAACTTCAATAGGAAAAATTGCAAACCTGCTGAAACAAAGGGGCAAAAAGGTGCTTCTGGCAGCCGGAGATACCTTCAGGGCAGCTGCAATAGATCAGCTGGAAATCTGGTCAAACAGGGTTGGTGTTGACATTATTGCTCACTCCGAAGGCTCTGACCCTGCTGCTGTTGTTTATGATGCCATACAAGCAGCAAAAGCAAGGAAGGTTGACGTATTGATATGTGATACGGCAGGAAGGCTTCATACCAAGAAGAACCTTATGGAAGAGCTAAAAAAGGTTTCCAGGGTAATTGACAGGGAGCTTCCCGGCGCAAGCAGGGAAACCCTTCTGGTCCTGGATGCAACGACAGGACAAAATGCCGTAACGCAGGCAAAGACCTTCAGCGAGGCTTCTGAAATATCCGGTATAGTTCTTACAAAGCTTGATGGAACTGCCAAGGGCGGAGTTGTTGTCGCCATTAAGAATGAGTTGGATATACCTGTAAAGCTCATAGGTGTTGGAGAAAAGATGGACGATCTGCAGAAATTCAATGCCAGGGAGTTTGTTGAAGCATTATTTGAATAAAAGCTAGCTATTATAGGATTGTAAATGCTATATAGCTTCATTGTTTCGACGACATAAAATATGATATAATTTCAAAAAAGGAGTCAAACTATGGATATTACAGGTAAGGCGAAAGAGCTTGGGAAAATGATAGCCGAATCGGAAGAAATGGCAAACCTTAAGAAATATGAAGCAGAGGTGGCACAGGACCAGAGGGCCGGTTCACTCCTTGGCGAGTATAAGCGTCTGCAGCTTGAAATGGTTAAGGCTGCGAGAGAAAACAGGGAAAAGCAAGAGATTGACAGCATAAAGGAAATGCTTCTTTCAACACAGGATGAAATAAACAAGTATGACATTACAAGAAACTACCTTGAGTCAAAATCAAAATTTGACAAGCTTATGAAAACCATAAACGATGTTATCATTTTCTCAATTACCGGAGAGGAGCCTTGCTCACCCGCCAAATGCGGCTCCTGCGGCGGAGGGTGCAAATAAGAAACGACGGGGCATTAACATATTCTTGAATTTAAGAGGTCATGACCTCTTACAATATTCAGTGAGGTAGAGAAATGGCAGCATTAACACCAATGATGCAGCAGTACCTTGATATAAAGGAGCAGCACAAAGACTGCATCCTTTTTTTCAGGTTGGGAGACTTTTATGAGATGTTTTTTACAGATGCAGAAATAGCTTCAAAGGAGCTGGAAATCACCCTTACAGGGAGAGATTGCGGCTTGGAGCAGCGTGCGCCAATGTGCGGGGTGCCTTTTCATTCTGCTGATAACTACATTGCAAAATTAATCAATAAAGGCTATAAAGTAGCCATATGTGAGCAGGTAGAGGATCCAGCCCTTGCAAAAGGCATTGTAAAGAGGGATGTCATAAGGGTTGTTACACCTGGCACGGTAACAGATTCATCCATGCTTGATGAAAAAAAGAACAATTACCTTATGTCCATTTACAAAACCGGATTCTATTTCGGTGTTGCATGTGTAGATGTTACAACCGGTGAGTTTGCCTCCACAGAAATTACCTGGGGCAATACTTTTAACAAGCTTCTGGATGAGATTGCGAAGTTTTCTCCATCGGAGATTATCACAAACCAAGAGCTGTTTAATGATTCAAATATTTTGGGCACATTAAGAAAACGTTTTAATTCCTACATATCATCAATTGAGGACATGTATTTTACCGACGATTATGCTCTTGGTAAGGTGAACAAGCAATTTAAAGCCATAAAGCCGGCGTACAATGACAGCAACATATCAATTAATGCTTCAGGCGCTCTGCTGGAGTATATTGAGCAAACTCAAAAGGTAAATCTTGATCATATTCAGAATATAAACTTTTACAAAATAGACGACTTCATGGTTCTTGATGCGGCAACAAGAAGAAACCTTGAGCTAACTGAAACCATGAGGGAGAAATCGAAGAAAGGCACATTGCTTTGGGTTCTTGACAGGACTATGACCTCAATGGGCGGACGTATGCTTAGAAAATGGATAGAACAGCCGCTAAAGAGCGTTGACGATATTAATGAGAGACTTGAAGCAGTAGGTGAACTTAGAGAAAAGTTCATGCTTCGCATGGAGATCAGGGAGCTTTTAAAAAGGGTTTATGATATTGAAAGGCTCATGAGCAGGGTTATTCTTGGAAATGCAAACGGAAGGGATCTGATTTCCCTGAAAAACTCTGCCGGTCAGATACCTTTTATTAAAGAGATGCTGAAAGACTGTACCACGGATTTCAATAAAAGGTGCTGCAATCAGATGGATTCCTTGGAGGATATTCACGAGCTTATTGAAAAAGCCATAGATGATGAACCTCCCGTATCAATAAAGGAGGGCGGAATAATAAAGTCAGGCTTCAACCCGGAAGTGGATAAGCTCAGAAAAGCCGCAAGAGAGGGGAAAAGCTGGGTTGCTGAATTGGAAGCATCAGAGAGAGAAAAGACGGGCATTAAAAATTTGAAGGTTGGCTTTAACAAGGTATTCGGCTATTACTTGGAGGTAACAAAATCCTATTTCCACCTTGTTCCTGAAAGCTATATAAGAAAACAGACCTTGGCAAATTGTGAGCGCTTTATTACTCAAGGGCTTAAGGAAATCGAAGAAACAATCCTGGGAGCTGAAGAAAAGCTCATCGAGCTTGAGTATAAGCTTTTTTTGGAAGTGCGTTATAAAATAGCAGCCAATGTGGACAGAATAAAAAATACTGCTGCAGCCCTTGCGGCAATTGATGCCGTTTGTTCCCTAAGCGAGGTGGCTGACAGGGAAGGCTACTGCAGGCCGGATGTATGCCTTGAAGGGAAAATTAAAATTAAGGATGGACGCCATCCAGTAGTCGAAAAAATGATAGACAGCAGCAGCTTTGTTCCAAATGACACTTATCTTGACCTTGAACAGGACAGGCTGGCAATAATAACAGGACCAAATATGGCGGGAAAGTCTACTTATATGCGCCAGGTTGCATTAATTGTTCTTATGGCCCAGATAGGAAGCTTTGTTCCTGCGTCCTCTGCGCAAATAGGCATTGTGGACCGCATATTTACAAGGGTTGGGGCTTCTGACGATCTTGCGGCAGGCCAAAGCACCTTCATGGTGGAAATGTCCGAGGTGGCAAATATACTTAATAACGCTACCTCAAGAAGTCTCCTCATACTTGATGAGATAGGCAGAGGCACCAGCACCTTCGACGGTTTGAGTATTGCATGGGCAGTTATTGAGTTTATAAGCGATAAGGAAAAAATGGGCTGCAGAACCTTATTTGCTACCCACTATCATGAGTTAACCGAGCTGGAAGGAAAGATTACGGGAATTAAAAACTACTGTATATCTGTAAAGGAAAAAGGTGAAGATATAATTTTCCTGAGGAAGATTATCCGCGGCGGTGCTGATGACAGCTACGGAATACAGGTTGCCCGGCTTGCAGGGGTTCCGCAGGCTGTAATAGACCGTGCCAATGAAATCCTAAAGGAACTTGAAGATGCTGACATAAGCAAAAAAGAGCTTAGAATAAAGCGAAGCAAAATGCCTATAGAAGGACAGCTTGACATGTTCTCCTTTTCAAAAGGAAATAAGCAAAAGGATGAGGTTTTTGAGGAGCTTAAGTCAATTGACATAACCAAGCTGACTCCTATTGATGCTTTGAATATTCTTTACAGGCTGCAGCAAAAAGCAGTGAAAGGTTAAATCATGGGAAAAATTATTGTTTTGGATGAAAATACATCAAATAAAATAGCTGCCGGCGAAGTAATAGAAAGGCCTTCGTCGGTTGTAAAAGAGCTGGTGGAGAATTCCATAGACGCAGGCGCTTCTGCCATAACAGTTGAAATCAAAAACGGAGGAATTTCTTTTATAAAGGTTACAGATAACGGCTCGGGAATTGATGAAGACGATATAGAGATTGCTTTTGAACGGCATGCAACCAGTAAAATCAAAAGCGCAAGGGATCTGGAATCCATAGCAACCCTTGGCTTCAGAGGCGAAGCCCTTTCAAGCATTGCCGCTGTTTCAACTGTTGAGCTGACCACCCGGGTTGAAAAAAACAACCATGGTACATATATTAAAGTTCAAGGCGGAAGCGTTAAAGAGGTTAGGCAGACAGGATGTCCTGTCGGCAGTACATTTATAGTGAGAGACTTGTTCTATAACACTCCGGCCCGATACAAATTTCTAAAAAAGGATTCCACAGAAGCAGGGTATGTATCTGATGTCCTAAGCCGTATTGCACTGGGCAATCCTTCAATTTCAATAAAACTGCTTAGCAACAGCGCTGTAGTTTTTCATTCCCCAGGCAATAACGATCTTTTAAGCGCTATCTTCAGCATCTATGGAAAGGAAATTGCCAGAGATGTGCTTGCTGTAAGCTATTCCGATGAAAAAATGAGCTTGAGCGGCTTTGTTGGGAAGGCGGATATTGCCAGGTCAAACAGGACAAACCAGTCAATTTTTATTAATGGAAGATATATAAAAAGCAAATTAATTTCTTCAGCAGTAGATGAAGCTTACAAGACTCTGCTTATGAAAAGCAGGTTCCCCTTCTTTGTACTGAACCTTGATATAAATCCCCAGCTGGTGGATGTTAATGTTCATCCCACAAAGATGGAGGTTCGATTTTCCCAAGAGCAGGAAATATTCATGGGGGTATATCATGCTGTTGAAAATTCACTTATCTCAAGCAGCCTCATAAAAGAAATGCGCTTGGAGGATGAAAAGGAGGATGGTTTCAGGTTCAAAAATACAGCAATAAACAAACCTGATTATTCTCAGGAAGAAATAGCCGTCAGCAGTATTTCCGTCAGTGAATATCCTGAAACTCAGTATACTCCCCAATCGAAAACAAGTTATAATATTCAGGATAGTATTGAAGCTGCTGAAGAAACTAAATACCCAGAACCATCCTACAGCATGAATAATTATACCTGCATTGAAAACAATGCTGGCGGCATTGAAACTCCCAAGAAGTACAATTCTTTTGCCGAATATATGATAGTCGGTCAGGCCTTTTCAACATATATAATTTTGCAAAAAGCGGAGGAGCTGGTGCTTATAGACCAGCATGCGGCCCATGAAAGAATAATGTATGAAAGACTTAAAAAAAAGTACGAGAATAAGGTTAAAATATCCCAAAACCTTATAGTTCCGCTTGTTGTTAACATGACTTATAAGGAAATAAAATTTCTTGAAGAAAATAAGGATTTTTTTATTTCCCTTGGTTTTGAATTTGAGAATTTTGGAAATAATTCAGTTATAATTCGTGCGGTACCTTTGCTGGATGAAAATGATGCTATAAAGAGTACTTTTTTAGAAGTAATTGATGCTCTTATTAACTCAAATAAAACAATTAACAGCATAACAGCTGATGAAACCCTGTACTCCATAGCCTGCAAGGCTGCCGTAAAAGCAAACAAGCGGCTGGATGATTCTGAAATAAGAAGCCTGCTGGAGGAGCTTGACTTCTTGGAAAATCCGTACACATGCCCCCATGGCAGACCAACTGCAATAAGGCTCACAAAACACGAACTGGAGAAAATGTTTAAACGGATCATTTAGCATGGAATAAGGGAGGTCAAATGAACAAGGTTCCAGTAATTTTCGGTCCGACAGCATCAGGAAAAACCAGGCTTTCCATAGAGCTTGCCAAGGTTTTGGACGGAGAAATAATATCTGCCGATTCCATGCAGGTGTACAAGTATATGGATATCGGAACAGCAAAGCCAACTAAAGAAGAAATGTGCGGTATAAAGCACTATCTCATGGATGAGATAAATCCCGATGAGGAATTCAGTGTAGCCAGCTACCAGCAAAGAGCCTTGCAGTATATAAAACAAATAATCAGCAAGGGTAAGATGCCAATTGTAGTCGGCGGAACTGGATTGTATATAAATTCTTTGATATATAATATTAACTTCAGCGAATCAATAAGCGACTGGGGTTACAGGGAGGAGTTGAAGCAGGAGGCATTACAAAAGGGTAACAAGTATCTCCATGACAAGCTAAGGGAGGTTGACCCTGAAGCTGCACAACGGCTGCATGTGAATGACCTGAAAAGAATAATCCGGGCCTTGGAGGTTTTCAAATATACCAGAAAGCCTATTTCATACCACCAGAAGGTGTCCAGGGATAATCCTCCAATATATGACTTCGTGCTTGCAGGCCTTACCATGGACCGCCAGAAGCTTTATGACAGGATAAACCGCAGAGTTGATTCAATGCTGGAAAGCGGGCTTGTGGAGGAAGTTAAAAGGCTTGTTGATATGGGATATGATCAGAATTCAGTTGCAATGCAAGGTCTTGGCTATAAAGAAATTTTGGCATGGATGAAGGGGGAAATATCACTTGAGGAAGCCGTATATATTATAAAGAGGGATACAAGGCATTATGCCAAACGTCAGATTACCTGGTTCAAGAGGCTGCAAAATGTTCTGTGGCTTGATATGGACAATTTTTCAGACATCTGTGAGCCGGTAAAAATTATTGAAAATCATATTGCAAGATCTGGAATTATCTTGTAGAATATGAGTTATAAAAAAGACTATAGAAATAAAAGGTAGGATCCATACACAGAGGAGGATTTATTCGTGAATAAGACTAATATTAACTTACAGGACGTATTTTTAAACCAGGTAAGGAAGGAGCACATTGGGGTTACCATATATCTTACAAATGGTTTTCAACTCAAAGGTATGGTAAAAGGCTTCGACAACTTCACTGTTGTTCTTGACAGTGACGGCAGACAGCAGCTCGTTTACAAGCATGCAATATCAACAATAAGCCCTATGAAAATGGTCAATCTTATATTCAATGACAATAGCAAAGCTGAATAAATAAATAAATTAAGAAAAAGGTCCCGTTAGCGGGACCTTTTCATGTGCGCGCGGCATGCGCGCGACCTTGACGGTGAAAGTCCGTTACGGGGGTTGATAGCACCAACCGTTAGCCAAGGGCAAGGGTGTCCATCGTGAGGTGGAATCTGAAGGAAGCCTTAAGGCAAAGTCCCGGCCTGA
>JAOACY010000093.1 GCA_026417615.1 Clostridia bacterium | reverse complement strand
CCTCACCCGCATCAATGTGACATCCTGTCACGTGATGCTCAAAATGCCATCCGTGGCATTTTGGCATCGGAATTACTGCAACTTCGGTGAGTGATTTATGCATCTTGCTTCAAGAAAAGCTGTTTTTGCAGTAGAATCAATTTTGGATTATTTTCTTTAAATATCTTGAACAGTTGAATTCGAAACAATAGCAAGTGATATGGACTCAGTGTCATGTATAACCCTAGGCAGCTTTTTTGTTTCTCTGCAGTGGATGAGAGAAATTCATAAAAGCCAGCATTTCATTTTTCATCTAAGCTTTCTGAAAACCAGAAGCTATTACTAATTTGCCAAAGGCTTTGTCAGCCGGTTTTTGAGCCTGGAACGAAAAGGGTATAGCCTTCACTTAGGTTTATCAGCCTGTTGTATCTGATTTCATAGTCTATCCTGTCGCCGCTCTGCAAGGTTACATAGGCTCGTCCAACCATTTCTTCCTTTGGCTTCTCAACCTTTACCTTGTATCCTTCCTCGTCTATAATCCTGAAAATACTTTCATAATAGAACCTCAGATTATGCTCCTTAATGATTTCAAACAAGTGTTTCTCGTACTGATTAACTTGTCGGGACATAGTTACCTCCTAAGCACTTTTGTAAATTCTATGAGGATTATATCAGGAAAAGTTTTAAAGTTCAACAAATAATTTCCATTTCCTGGATTATGCTGTTTCTATCGACGCTGCGTCCTGAAGCCCCAATTCCTCTATTGCCATCTCCCTCAGCTTGTATTTCTGAATTTTACCGCTTGCAGTCATAGGAAAAGCATCCATGAATTTAACATATTTAGGGGTCTTATGCCTTGCCATATTTCCCTTCACAAAAGACTTTACTTCATCTTCCGTAAGGCTTGCGCCCTCCTTAAGTATTATACAGGCCATTACTTCTTCACCGTATTCCTTGCTTGGAACGCCGATAACCTGGACATCCTTTACAAGAGCATGGGTATAGAGGAATTCCTCTATCTCTTTTGGATAAATATTTTCCCCTCCCCTTATAATCATATCCTTTATCCTGCCTGTTATCTTGAAATACCCGTTTTCATCCATTGTAGCCAGATCGCCGGTATGCAGCCATCCATCCTTATCAATAGCCTGTGCTGTAGCTTCCGGCATTTTGTAATAGCCCTTCATTACATTATATCCTCTTGCCACAAATTCTCCCGGTGTCCCGAAGGGGACTTCCTTATTTGTTTCGGGGTCAACTATCTTGCATTCGACAAAAGGCAGCGCACGTCCTACCGTTGACACCCTGAGCTCAATACTGTCATTAACTCTTGTCTGCGTACATACAGGTGATGCTTCAGTCTGCCCGTACGCTATCGTTATCTCTCTTGCTCCCATTTCATCAACCACCTGCTGCATTACCTTGATGGGGCAGGGTGATCCCGCCATTATACCCGTTCTGAGCTTAGGGAAGGTATATTTTTTAAATTCCGGGTGCTCCAGCATAGCTATAAACATGGTTGGAACGCCGTGAACGGCGGTGCACCCCTCGTTCTGAACAGCCTCCATAACCTTTTGAGGCTGAAAGTATTCAATCGGCACCATCGTGGTGCCGTGAGTCACACATGCCATTATGCCAAGAACACAACCAAAGCAATGGAAAAAAGGTACAGGTATGCACAGCTTATCCTCATGGGTAAAATTCATGCAATCCCCAATGCACATACCGTTATTCACAACATTGTAGTGCGTAAGCATTACACCCTTTGGAAAGCCTGTTGTCCCCGATGTGTACTGCATATTTATTACGTCATGTATGTCAAGACTTGACTGCCTTTCATGCAGCTCCTGGTCCGAGACCCCGGAAGCCAGGGTGTACAGATCCTGCCAGTTGAACATTCCCGCATGCTTCTTGTCTCCTATATATATTACATTCTTTAAATATGGCAGCGAACGGTTGTTGAGCTTTCCGGGCTCTTGGTTCTTCAATTCCGGACAAAGCTGGTTTATTATCTCCACATAGTTTGTATCCTTGAAGCCTTCAATAAGTATAAGTGTGTTTGCATCTGACTGCCTTAAAAGGTATTCCGCCTCAAATATCTTGTAGTTTGTATTCACAGTAACCATGACAGCGCCTATTTTTGCTGTCGCGAACATGGTCAGAATCCATTCAGGGTAGTTCGTAGCCCATATGGCTACATGGTCACCCTTCTTGATGCCCATGGCGATTAAGCCCTTAGCCACAGTGTTGCACAAATCCCTGAATTCTGAATAGGTTTTCCTGAAAGGCCTGTCTGTATAAAGCACAGCATCATGATTTGGATACTTATCAGCCATCTGGTCCAGGAGATCACCTATGGTAATCTTCATTAATTCCTTCATTTTGACACCCCTCAACTAAAATTAATCTCTGACAACCAAAAACGCCTTCCGTCTCCATCAGAGACGAAAGGCGCTACTTTCGCGGTACCACTCTTATTGATACAAATAAATTGTATCCCCTCAATTTCCATTTAACGGCGGATTCCGTCCCGTTTTACTCTAATTTTCCCCGGGATGCTCAGAGGCGAGCTTCAACAGTGTTTTGTGCCGCCTCGCACCACCCGGCAGCTCTCTTAAACGTACATCTGTCTACTGTTCCCCATCATTGCGTTTATGTATGAAATTAGATACAAATCTCCGTGCTAATCAATATATTACTATGGGGACGCCAGCAGTGTCAATATTAAAATCAACATCTCATTAAAGTCCTGAAAACTTTTATTGCGATAGGACCAATCAAAACAGAAAAAATCGTGGGGAATATAAACAGCACCATTGGTATAAGCATTTTGACAGGGGCCTTCATTGCCTTTTCCTGAGCTCTCTGTCTTCTTTTCTGCCTCATTTGCTCGGACTGTATCCTTAAAACATTTCCGATGCCTACACCCAGCTGATCAGCCTGTATTATCGACCCGACAAAGGTTGTAAGATCCTGTACGTTCACTCTTTCCGCCATATCCTTTAATGCATCCCTCTTCTGCTTTCCTACCTTCATCTCCTGAAGAACATTTTCCAATTCCATTGCCAGAGGTCCGGGCATCTTGTCAATCACCTTGGCTAACGCTCCGTCAAAGCCTAGACCGGCCTCCACGCTTACAGTCAGAAGATCAAGCACGTCAGGCAGGGAATTGGCTATTTTCTTTTGCCTGGCAGCAGCTTTTCTGCTTAGCATGAAATTTGGCGCCAGCATACCAAAGCATATGCCAATGATTGACATGGAAACCATATGCCTGACCTCAGCATTTCTGAAATACCCTGTAACAATGGTGAGCAGCGGTATTAAAACAACAGAGGCCGCCTGAAGGTTAATCCAGTCCTTGACTCCTAGATTGAAGGGCTTGCCTGCCATGATAACCTTTTTTTCAAGCGCATTGATAATCTCTTTAGGCGTAACCTTAAGCACAGCTTTGCTTATATCATCCAGCAAAGGCTGAACAATTCTTGTAAAAATCGGCTGGCTAAGCTCATCCTCCTCAGACTTCCCCGCGTCCTTTGAAATCCTTTCCAGTCTTATGCCCACTGCGTTCCTGTTCCTGAAAGCTACACCCAAGAGGGTATGTGTTGTCATAAATACCGTAACCGTACATAAAAGCATTATCAGATATAACATGCTTCATCCACCCTTATATATCAATTTGTACTACTTTGCTGATAAAATATATGCCAATAAGCTCCATTAAAACTGAAAAAACAAGAATTGCAATACCGATTGGGTCCTTGAACAGAACTCCTATATGCTCCGGATTTATCATAAAAAGAACCACTCCCAGTATAACCGGCAAAATAGCAATAATTATTGCAGACATTCTCCCCTGGGCTGTAACAGTCTTTATATCACCCTTTATTTTAATTCTGTCCCGTATGGTAGAGGAGATGTTGTCCAACACCTCAGCCAGGTTTCCGCCAACCTGACGCTGTATCAGGACCGCAGTAACAACCAGCTCAAGATTGTCGCTCAAAACCCTGCCTACCAGGTTTTCAAGCGCCTTTTCCGTGGGAAGGCCGAGATTTATTTCCTTCTGCATTATTGAGAATTCCTGCGCTATCGGCCCCGACATCTCCTTTGCCACAGTATCAACGGCTTGAAAAAAGCTGTAGCCTGCTTTTAAGGAATTCGAAATGAGGGAAATTGCATCACCCAGCTGGTCATTCAAATGCTTTTCCCTTGCTTTAATTTTGCTTTTTAAAACAAAAAAAGGAGTCAGATACCCAAGTAAGACAAACAATAAAGCAAAGGAAGCATTTTTGAAAAGAACAAAACCCATTAACATGAAAAGCACTGCACATGCCAAAGCGATGGTTATAAATTCTTCAGCCTTCAGCAGAACATGAGCTTTGCCTAACTGGAGCTGTATTCTTTTCTTATAGCTGTCAAGAAATCTGACGCTGCCTATAGACCTTGATATAATACCGAGGCCAGCTTTAAATTCCCTGCGTTCAGCTTTCTTGCTTTCAGTCCTTGCATGCTCTGTATTTATATAGCTTTCCAGCCTGGATATGGAGCTTTTCTTTCCGCAGTAATGCTTCAATAAAGGATAAACCAGAAAAAAAACACTTAAGAAGGTAAATGCGGCAATTACATTGAGCATATTCCCATCCCCTATGGTATGAATATATCAGCCGGCAGAGTAATACCAGCCGCCTCGAATTTTTCCATAAATTTCGGTTTTATACCTGTTGGTATTATTTCTCCCGATATCCTTCCCTTATCATCCTTGCCGTATTGCTTGTATATAAAAATATCCTGCAGGGTAATAATATCGCCTTCCATTCCTACCACCTCAGTTATGTGTGTGATTTTTCTGCTGCCGTCTTTAAGTCTTGACTGCTGTATAATCAAATCAACTGCAGACGCTATTTGCTCTCTTATTGCTTTTACTGGCAATTCCATACCTGCCATAAGCACCATTGTCTCAAGTCTTGACAGCATGTCTCTCGGAGTGTTGGCGTGGCCTGTGGTAAGGGATCCGTCATGCCCTGTATTCATAGCCTGAAGCATGTCCAGAGCCTCTCCGCTTCGCACCTCTCCCACAACAATCCTGTCCGGCCTCATACGAAGGCAGTTCCTGACCAGATCCCTTATGGTTACGGCCCCTTTCCCTTCTATGTTCGGAGGCCTTGTTTCAAGCCTTACAACATGCTCCTGCCTCAGCTGAAGCTCTGCAGCATCCTCAACCGTAACTATTCTTTCATCCTCAGGAATGAATGAAGAAAGAACATTCAATGTAGTTGTTTTACCGCTTCCTGTGCCGCCTGATACGACAATGTTGAGACGGGCTTCAACGCATGCCTTGATGAACATGGCAATATTGGGCGTCAGTGTTCCAAAATTAATCAAATCCTTAACTGTAAAAGGCTTTTCTGAAAATTTTCTGATTGTGACAGTGGGACCGTTTAACGCAAGAGGAGGTATCACAGCATTAACACGAGAACCGTTTGGCAGCCTTGCATCTACCATGGGAGAGCTTTCATCGATTCTTCTTCCCAAAGGTGCTACAATTTTTTCCAAGACTCGCATTACATGCTGGTCATCCTTGAAAGTGACATCACTTAATTCCAGCCTGCCTTTTTTCTCGACAAATACCTGCCCGGGCCCGTTAACCATTATTTCTGAAACTGAAGGGTCCTGAATCAAAGGGTTTATCGGCCCAAATCCTATGGAATCGTCTATTACCTCTGAAATAATTTTCTGCCTGTCATTTTTTGATATATATGTGCTTTCTTCATTCAATACGCTTTCAACGATTGAAGCTATTTCCCGTTCAAGCTTTTCCTGCTCTTCACCTTCATCCATTTCCTTGAAGGCGTCAGACTTTATCTCTTCAATAATCCTGCTGTGTATTTTTGCTTTAATAGCAGCGTATGGATCCTCCTTATGCACAGCCTGCACCTTTTTCTGCTTTATGCCTTTATTATCGGCAGTTTCCGTATCCTTTTCCTTCTGAAGCCTTTCAAGCAGCGACACTCGCACCAACCTCCCTTTAAGGTTTTATTTCTTCCATTTGATAAAAGATTATTCGGAGGTGTGTCCCCTTTCCTTAGATCCCGAAAATTTTCTTTAAAGCTCCTTTATCCTTACCTGCAGCCGCCTTCTCCTCAACAATATCCTGGGCAATTCCGATAACAGCCTTCGCCACCTTTGTTTCCGTCCTTGTCATAACAAACGGGAAGCCCTTGTTCGCTGAAGTTATTACTGTCTGGCTGTCTTCGGGAATATATGCCCAAATGTTGTGCTTGAGCGTGTTTTCAAAATCCTTGTATTTTATACCGAACTGCTCTGAAGCCTTATTCAGCACCACACTGATTTTCTCCTTGGGATACCTGAGCGACTCCATTACATCCAAGCCGGATTTTACATTTTTGATGGTAGGCAAATCCAACGTTGAAACAAACATTATGCGGTCCGACATATCAAGTGATGTAAGCACTGTCTCGTGGAAGCTGGCGGAGGTGTCAATAATCACATAATGATAGCAGCCCTTAAGTGTTTTGATTATTCTTTCAACATGAGCGGAAGCAATATACTCTGCATACTCAGGCTTTATAGGAGCCGGCAGCACACGGACTCCTGAAAAATGGGTTACAAGATAGTCCTCCATAAGCTCCTGGTCAAGCTGGTTGATTTCCTTTATCAAGTCGCTTATAGTATTTTTAACCGAAACATTCAGCATAATGGCAATATCGCCAAACTGCAGATCCAGATCTACAAGGGCAACCTTCTTCTTTGTCATCCTCGCTATGCTTACAGCAAGATTAGACGATAAGGTGGTTTTTCCAACTCCGCCTTTGGTGCTGAACACCGTAATAACCTTTGATTTTATTTCCTCGGCTGGTCTTGCCAGAATAGAGTGCTCCCTTCTCTTGAATTCCATTTCATAGGTCTTAATTATCGTCCTGACAAGGTCTTCCCCGGAAAAAGGCTTGTTCAAAAACTCACGCGCTCCTGCAGACATTGCTTTTCTAAGGTACTCATGCTCTCCCTGTACCGACATTATAATAACAGTAGTTTCCGGCACACTGACTGAAATCTCTTCTGTAGCTTTGATTCCGTCCATAACAGGCATGTTAATATCCATAAGCACTATGTCTGGCCTTGCCTCTTTGGTTATAAATATCGCTTCCTCTCCATTTTCCGCCTCCCCTATGACTTCCATCCTCTTATCGAAAGTCAGCAGCGTTTTTATATTGTTTCTGGTTTCTTCAGTATCATCCACAACTACAATTCTTATCTTTTCCACAATAATCCCCCCGCAAGGCCATTATTTTATTAGTACCAGGGCAATTCGGAAATAAGCAGTATTATTTCGGCAGAATCTTGGAGCCCTTTTCTCCTGTAATATCCTGCCTTATATATCCCTGACTGCTTTCAACCTTGTCATCGCCCGCATTCCTTAATGCGAGCCTTATGGTTCCGAATTCCGAAGCATACACAAGTCTTTCGGCTTCCTGGGCGTTTACTGCAAGCGTTACTGTTTTTGGCAGCTCCTTCTGCTTTTCATCAGGTATAACCTGGTCTTGACCCAAAGCCAGAATCGCCGCGTTCTGTATTATTGTCCTGGTAATCCTTGGGAATACCATTTTGCCATTTACATCTTCAATCTCTTCCTTATCAAAGCTGGCTATTACATCAACATAATCACCCGGCCTTATATGATCTGCAACCTCTGTCTGTTCAGTCACATTTATGCTCACTGCCCTTTTTCCCTCAGGTATTCTATATGCAAGAGTGGCCTTGCTTTCGTCGGCCAATCTGTCCACAAGGATCTGTTCTCCCTCTATAACGCTGTCTTTGAGCCGCCTGCCTATAATATCAGCCTTATTCAACACCGCTTTGGGATTCAAGTATTCTCTTGTAACCTTTATGATTTTTATATCCCCGTCTGTGATTTTATGCTTTGGAGGCAAGGTCCTTGCAGCCGCGTATGTATTTATATATTCTACAACCTCAGGCTTTGCAGTTGCCTTCTTAATATACGCATATACAAGAAATGCCGTAAGAATTGCCATTATCAGAGAGATGAGAATAACCTTCCTGTTGACTGATTCCATATTGCTCCTCCGTTTTGTTCTCTAAAATTAAGTGCAATAAATAACTTACATGGAAAAAATTATTGGGCAAAGCCAATTTTTCCCTATTCCATCCTCATGACTGTTCTAGACCTTAATTGTACAGGGTTGGGTACAATGGCACTTATAACGGGAGTCATAAGCCGGTTATTGTACGTTATCAAAACACTAATCTCATCTCCTTTTTTTCTGGAAGACTGAGACGGGGTTATTGTTACTGTCATAAGGTTCTGGTCAAGAGATCTTGCGGCATTTATTATCGAGCTGTTTATCGCAGAGTCCGAAGCTCCTACAGCAGCCAATCGGGCTGCTTCTCTGGACGCATTGGAGATAACAAGGTAATTGTTGAAGAGCAAACCGAAGTCAATTATGCCAGCAAGGATCAATATTATCAGCGGAAGAACAAGCGCTGTCTCAACAACAGATTGCCCTCTTGTGTTTTCATAGTATTTACATGTATTCATTAATGCATCACCCCGCTTCTCTTAAGAAAAACGCCCTACCTGCTGGCAGATAGGGCTTTGGTTTTTTTAATGAATTTTATAAGCAATTTTATTGTCCGGGGTTTATTTGTCCGGCTATTGATTGGAAAAGATTTCTAATCTGTGGTCCGAGCGCATTAAGCCCAACAATTGCAACCACCGCTATAAGAGCGATAATCAATCCGTATTCAACCATGCCCTGCCCCTTTTTACTTACTGTGTATACCTTTAACATCCTTGCCAATTCCATCATTTTCACCATCATAATAATCCCCCTCATTTTTTCTTTAAGACAACTCTTTATGTTATCCACTCTACTTTTAATCACATCAGCCTACCGCCTCCCTGTTTGGATTTGTCGTTTGCTGTAGTTTTATTATAAAACAGTTCATCGCTTTATTCCATGCGCCATTTGCACCTATTTACATAATACTTGTGTCCCAAAAAAATACCGGGAAGCCTGTACCTTAAAGTACCTGCCTCCCGGGACTATTTTCCCATGGTGTGAAACCAGTTTACAATAATATTTTACTTAGCTTTTCATATTGTGCTTGAATGCATAAATCGCAGCTTGTGTCCTGTCAGACACGTTAAGCTTCTTGAATATATTTGACACATGGTTCTTTACTGTTTTTTCACTTATATAGAGCTGCTTTGCAATTTCCTTGTTTATCATACCCTCGGCTATTAGCTCCAGTACCTCCAGCTCCCTGACCGTAAGATTATTATCTTCGTTTTTGTCCTTTTCGTTCAGGGTAACCCTGTTGAACTCCTTAATAAGTTCCCCTGTCATGTTTGGCTGTATATAGGACTGCCCTCTATGGACACTCCTTATTGCCTCAATAAGAACTATAGGCTCAGCGTCCTTGAGCACATACCCCTCTGATCCCATCTGAAGCGTTTTGAAGAGATATTCCCTGTCCTGATGTATTGTAAGCACAATGATCTTGTAAGGGTGCTTATCCTGCTTAAGCTCCTTAATTGCCTGAATTCCATTAGTTCCAGGCATATTAATATCCATAAGTATTACATCCGGCTTAAGCTCCCGCGCCAGCCTGATTGACTCGTCACCGTTTGATGCCTGGGCTATGACAGTTATGTCCGGCTCAAGCTCCAGAATTTGTTTCAAGCCTTGCCTTACCATTGAGTGATCATCAGCAATGAGAACCTTGATTTTATCCATTTGCAACCTCCTCATCCTGAACTAAAGGAATCGCTATGTTTATCCGGGTACCTTTTCCCGGTTCAGAACTAATTTCTATGCTCCCATCCAGCAGCTGCACCCTCTCCCTCATGCTGAAAAGGCCAAAACCGCTGTTTATATCCTCGCTTCTATTTTTTAGCTCAGAAACCTTGAAGCCTCTGCCATCGTCGTAAACATAAAGTTTTAATGTAGTTTCCAGGAACTCAAGGTTTACAGATACATTCTGAGCGTTGGCATGCTTGTTTATATTGCTGATAGCCTCCTGGACTATTCTGAATACAGTCAGTGATATTATCGGCCTTATATCGTCATACACTCCCCTGGTCCTAAATGACACTGCTATACCGGTCTCATCCTGGAAAGTCATCAGATATCTTTGAAGTGTTGGCACAAGTCCCAAATCATCCAGTGACATAGGTCTTAGATTATAAATTATTTTTCTTACATCCTGAAGGCTTTCCCTTACAATTCTTTTCAATTGCTTCAGTTCATCCCTTGCTTTTTCCAAGTCTACATCAATTAGTCTTTCACAAATCTCTGCTTTTAAAACAACATTTGACATTGATTGTGCGGGTCCGTCATGGATATCACGGGCAACGCGCTGCCGTTCCTCTTCCTGAGCTTTTATAATTCTTAGTCCCATAAGCTGTCTTTGCTGCATATCCTCCAGCTGACCTGTTATATCCTTCAGATCTCCTGTCAGGATGCCCAGGGCAACTCCAACATGGGTAATTAGCTTATCCGCTTTTTCAACAGTCTTATAGGCTTCTTTGATTCTTACCTCGAGGTCGTTGCGCCTTCTTATTAAGAATTGCTCCTGCTCGCGTTTAACAGCAAGCTCTATACGCAGGTTATCGGCTTTTTCATAAGCATCCTTAAGGTCCTGCTGCGAGTATTTTTCAAAATTCTTATTGACTAAAAGCAGCTTTCTTTTGCTTTCCTTCAGCTCAGCTTCAAGAACCTCTACTGTGTCAATCAGTTCAGAGGTCTGCTTCTTCAACTGCATAAGCTCTTCTTCAAGCATTTTGCATTCGCGCTTTGCGCTCTCTGCTATATCATATATCTCATTTTTACTGTTATCTATAGCTTCAATTGTCTTTTTCAAAACCTTGTCCAGCTTGACTATGTCTATTTTATAGTTCGCCACTTTTTCTCCCCCGCAACCTTCCGGATAATAAAAGCTTTCATTGTTATTCTACAATATTCTACATCCAATTTGAAATTCCTCCATTTCACCGAAGGCTTTTCATATTTCTTGGCTTCCATATAATGTATTTTGTTCTTGTTTATATTAATCATATTATTTATTATACATTATTAAGGCAGCCTAAAAATAACATTAATTAACTTTAAATTAACAGTTGACAAGTTGAATTTTTGCTCTTATAATAAATAAGTGTCCGACGGGAACACAAACAAAACATGCGCCATTAGCTCAGTTGGTAGAGCACCTGACTCTTAATCAGGGTGTCCTGGGTTCGAGTCCCCGATGGCGCACCAAAAAAACCAAGCGCAATAAAATGTTTCGCTTGGTTTTTTGCTGTTCAGAATTTCTACTTGTGATAAAATTTCAGTTTTAATAATTATCTGCACCTATAATTTCAATGTTTATATCATCATCCATATCATCCAGTCCTTCAAAAACAAAAGCATCGCTTTTGATTATATCATCATAAAGAACTGTAAAAGTTAAGCTCCATTCCTTATTTTCCTGCCTGTAGCACTCGGACTGCAAAATTCTTATAACCTTCTTGTCCTTGATAAACTCATTTACACTGTTTTCGATCCTCTCAACAGAATTGCTTTTAAATACTTTTATTTTCATATAGTCCTCATTACCTCTTTTTAAAAAAATAAGTACGTTTTTATATTAATACATTTCAGCAAAATCTTCAACAAAAACAATTTTGCTTCTTACTGCAATGAACCCATTTTGTGAAAAGCTGTTTTTGCAGTAGAATCAATTATTACTTGAGGTCAAAAACCAGTCTGTCTCCCGCTATATGGCATTTGGTATCAAGCCTTCTGCAGAGTTCAAGCTGTCTTTTTAAAAGGAGCTCCGCATCAATTCCCGCAAGGGGTATAACCTGAGTCTTGTCTGCTGTTCTCACCGGAATGGCCTTGAACTCTGTTAACTTTCTGCCGCTATACTTCATATTCAGTATAAAAGATTCCTGGTTCTCAGGGTCGTTCTGATCAAAAATAAAATTGCCCATACTGTAAATTATGGGTTTACCGTTATATATTTCTATTCCCTGAAATTGGTGCGGATGGTGCCCAAGAATAATGTCCACACCCTGATCCATAAGCCTGTGGGCCAGCTCCCTCTGTTCCTCAAGAACCTCAAAGCTTTCCTCCAAACCCCAGTGAAGAGAAACAATGACCAGATCCACACATTGCCTCAACTTGTCAACATCTTCCTTAATATAACTGTGATTTCTCGGAGCCACACCATATCGCTCCTTTTCAGCAATAAACCTTAAAGGCGGGTTGCCCTTGTACAAAACCTCAGACATGTCGGTATATGCCAGCATCCCGATTTTAACACCTTTTTTTTCAATAATTGCCGGCTTTCTGGCCTCATCAAGGTTTTTACCAGCTCCTGCATATGCTATCCCGTTTTTTTCCAAAAGCTCTATAGTATCATACAATCCCTTGTCATAGTAATCCAGAATATGATTGTTTGCAAGATGCAACAGATTGAAGCCTGCAAACTTTATTCCTTCAAAAGCCTGCGGCTCATTTTTCAGTACGTATTTGCCTCCCTGTCCTATACCGGTCAGGCTGTGTGTACTTGCAGTAATTGGCTCTTCAAGATTTGCGAATACCACATCGCCTTCCTTCAGGAAGCCAACCACTCTTTCAAAAGGATAGATATACCCTTTTTTTTGATTTTCAAGCCTCATCCCCACACCCCTCCCAAGAAGGATGTCTCCGACTGCAACTATGGTCAGCGGTTCCTCCTTTTTGTCTTCAACAGTCGGTACAGTTTCCTTTGCTGCAGTCTCTTTAACTGTAGCTTCGGTTTGTTTTGAATCTTTCATTACAGCAACAGCTTCCGATTTTTGGTTGGTATCATATATATACTTGATTTCCGGTGCGGCAATCAGAATAATAATTAATGGAACAATCACCATCATTTTTGATTTCATGTGTTTTCCACCATCCATACTGGTAATCTTTTCATATAAAGTTAAAACAATTTTATCATAGTAACAACAAAAAATGCACTATTTTTCTGACGAATATTTTTTTATATTTACCTTTCCAAGCTCACTTTTGACACTAAGCTTCAAGGGAGAAAGAACTGTATTGAACTCGTTAATTCCCACGCTGCCCTGGCTGACAATTTCAATATCGGTTCCTTCCGGAAGCGAGAGCTCGACATTTCCGACACCTGCTTCAAAGCTGTATTGCCCCTTTTTTTCAAGTTCAGTTTTAATATACATGCTTCCCTTTTTTGTGTTGACCGCTGTTCCTGGTTTCAGCCTTCCCCCTGATATTTTTACCCAGCCCGTTTCACTCTTGGAAATCAGCATCCCTCTTATCGTATTTATCTCCACATTTGCTTCCCTGGCATCAATTTCCATATCACAATTAATATCATCAAGGACTTTAATTGAACCATTACCTATGCTGCACTTAATCAATCTTGTATTTCTCGGAATTGTCGCCTTGACATCCAAGCTTTTATCAGCGGGCTTCTTAATATTGCCTTTATACCGTGACTTAAAAAAGCCAGTATCACCGCATTGCTTTATTTCAACCGAAAAATCCTTGAGCATTTCTTCCAGCCTCTCTTTTTTATACATACCCCTAAGTCTTTTAGCTATTTCAAATTTTAATTCCTTCTTGTCCCAGCAGTATATTTCCATGTTCCCATAGTCAACATCAAATACTACTTCCTTTTCCCCATCCACACTTAAGGTTTTTTCTGAGTACAAAACAACTTCCCTCTTTGGGCCGGTTTCCAAATCATTATTAGAGCAGGCAGGCAGGATTATAAGGAATGACATAATTATTAATTTAAAAAACAAGCGCATGGCAGTACCTCCGCACAGACAAATAACGCATGTGAAAATATTGCAATTTCAACCATATAGTACCACATGCTAACCCCTGCAACAAACATTTCCCCGCAAAAAAAGAGAGGAAAACTATTTCCTCTCTTTGGCTTCACAATTAAAGTCGATCTTATTAAGTTACCTGCTTGACATAGTTTATAAAATGTGAAAATACCACACCCGGCTCTTCCAAGTCCATACACCAGCGTTTTACCCATTCAAGAGATACGAAGCCTTCAAAGCCATCAGCCTTCAATAGCTGCAGAGCTTCCATCACAGGTACGTCGCCATATCCCATCATTTTGTATTTAACCGTTCCATTATGAACTACCGAATCCTTTATATGTACAAATTGAATATAATTCTTTAAAGCATCATACGTCTCTGCTACCGGCTCATTCATATATCGGAACGGATGATGCACGTCCCAGAGCACTCCCACATTATTGCAGCAGGTTTTTTGTATTGCTCTGATTATCTCCTCCGACTTGGCAAAAACACCGTTTGTTTCGATAAGCACCTTGACACTTTTGCTCGCGGCATATTCGCCCAGAATTGATAGATTCTCTATTACAAAGCCTTTGTCAATATTTTCATCAGGCTCAGGGTTTCTATCTCCCAAGACCCTTATGAAGGGTGCTTCAAGGTCACTTGCCAGATCTATGTAGTGCTTGCCCTCATCAATATAAAATCCTATTTTTGATTTGTCAAACAAGCAGCACGATGACGTCAGGCAGGGTATTTCAATATTCATTCTTTCAAGCCTTGACTTGGTGTCCGCCATATTTGCCGGTAAAAAGGGCTTTGCTTTCGGAACATAAAGCTCGTTTTCCATTCCCCTGACCTCTATACCATCAAAGCCTAAATCCTTAGCTGTTGCCAGCATATCTTCCCATGACCACTCAGGGCACCCCAGAGTAGAAAAAGCAAATTTCATAATAAAGCCCCCCAGAATAATTCAAATGAATTTAGACGAGCATGTAATACCTTCCAAATTATTATATTTTTTATAATAACATAAACATAAGCCTCATGCAAACAATTCATTTGGGTAATAATATTGTCAGCGCAACTTAAGGAGGTTTATGTTTATATGGAAAGAGAAGAAATCCAATCAATGATTGTTAATCTTGTAAGAAATGCAATGCAGGCACAGGAAGAATACAAAAATCTCAATCAGCAAGCAGTTGATTCCATAGTGAAGGCAATGACCCTGGCTGGAATTGAAAAGCACATGGAGCTTGCAAGGATGGCGGTAAACGAAACCGGAATGGGCATATATGAGGATAAGGTTATAAAAAACCTGTTTGCCACGGAATATGTCTATCATAGCATCAAATATGACAAAACCGTTGGCATAGTATCTGACAATGAGGAGGAAAATTATTTTGAAGTGGCAGAACCCGTAGGGGTTATCGCCGGAGTTACACCTGTAACAAATCCAACCTCAACCACTCTTTTCAAATGTCTTATTGCCGTTAAAACCAGGAACCCTATAATATTCAGCTTTCATCCCAAGGCTCAGAACTGCTCGGCAGAATCAGCAAGGATTGCAAGAGAGGCAGCCGAAAAAGCAGGGGCACCCAAATATTGCATCCAATGGATTGAGACTCCTTCCGTAGAAGCCACAAAGCTTTTAATGAATCACAATGATGTATCCATGGTTCTGGCAACCGGCGGTGCAAGCATGGTACAGGCGGCGTACAGTACAGGAAAGCCTGCCCTTGGAGTAGGCCCGGGAAATGTGCCCTGCTACATTGAAAAAACAGCCAACATTAAAAGAGCCGTTTCAGACCTCATTCTGTCAAAAACCTTTGACAACGGTATGATATGCGCATCGGAACAAGCATTGATCATCGACAGGGAAATAGCTGATGAGGTTACGAAGTTTATGAGGGATATGGGCTGCTACTTCCTGAGCTCTGAAGAAATAAAAATGCTGGAGGCTACCGCAATCGACGAAGAAAAATGCGCCATGAATCCCAGGATAGTAGGGCAGCCGGCTTACAAAATTGCTGAAATGACAGGCTTTTCCGTTCCTAAGGACACAAAAATCCTTGTGGCACCTTTGGAAGGTGTGGGACCGCAGTTCCCTCTGTCTCGGGAGAAGCTCAGTCCCATACTTGCACTCTATATTGTCGATGACTACAGGGGCGGGATCAGAAAGTGCGAGGAAATGACTGAATTCGGCGGCTTAGGGCACTCAGCAGTCATACATTCAGAAAATGATGCTGTTATACGAGAGTTCAGTGAAAAGGTGCGCACAGGGCGGCTGATTGTCAACTCCCCCTCCTCCCAGGGAGCCATAGGAGATCTGTACAATAACTACAGGCCCTCTTTGACCCTCGGATGCGGAACAATGGGCAAGAACTCCACTACCGCTAATGTAAGCACATCAAATCTTATTAATATAAAGAGAGTTGCAAAAAGGACGGTTAATATGAAATGGTTTAAGATACCCGCCAAGATATACTTTGAGCCAGGTTCACTCCAGTACCTCTCAAAGCTGAAGGGGCAAAAGGCCTTTATAGTTACCGACGCTTCCATGGTGAAAATAGGAATTTCGGACAGAGCGATTTACCATCTTGAAAAGGCCGGCATTAGATATGAGATATTCCAGGATGTCGAGCCGGATCCTTCTGTGGAGACGGTATTCAAGGGTGTCAGGGAGATGAACAAATTCAACCCCGATATAATTATTGCTTTAGGCGGAGGTTCACCCATTGATGCTGCAAAAGGCATGTGGCTCTTTTATGAATACCCGAATACAGAGTTTGAAATGCTAAGGCTGAAGTTCATGGACATCCGCAAAAGGGCGGTACGTTTCCCCGATCTTGGTAAAAAGGCCCGTTTTGTAGCAATCCCCACAACAGCAGGCACCGGTTCTGAAATTACAGCCTTTGCGGTCATAACCGACAAAGTAAAGGGTATAAAGTACCCCCTGGCGGATTATGAGCTTACGCCGGACATAGCCATTATAGATCCTGAGTTGACCTATACAGTTCCAAAAGCGGTCACAGCCGATACGGGAATGGATGTATTGACCCATGCTGTAGAAGCCTATGTATCGGTAATGGCTTCCGACTTTACAGATGCCCTGGCACTGAAGGCAATTCACCAGGTATTCGAATATTTGCCTATAGCGTACAACAATCCCGATGACAAGACAGCCAGGGAAAAAATGGCCAATGCCTCCTCCATGGCCGGAATGGCCTTTACTAATGCCTTCCTCGGCATAAACCACAGTATGGCCCACAACCTTGGCGCCACCTTCCACATTCCCCATGGAAGAGCCAATGCAATACTTATGCCCTATGTTATAGAGTATAATGCCAGCAGGCCAACAAAATTCATAGCATATCCAAAATATGAGTATCCACATGCCAACGAGAGGTATGCAGAAATTTCAAGGCATCTTGGACTTGCCGCCTCCTGTGCGGAAGAAGGTGTTCAGTCCCTAATCAATGCCATACGCAAGCTTATGAAGGAAGTCGGAATTCCCTTGTCGCTTAAGGAAGCAGGAGTAAGGCGCGAGGAACTGGAAAGGAGCCTTGACTATCTGGCAAACAATGCTTTTGCAGACCAGTGTACAGGCACAAATCCAAGAATGCCGCTGGTCGATGAGCTCAAAGAGGTTTACATGAAGGCTTGGGAGGGTAAGTAAAAATTTTTTAAATTTAAATTGGGACATTCCTTAAGGAGTGTCCCTTATAATTTGAAATTATCCGTACATATTGATATAATACAGATTATTAGCACTGCAGCGTAAATAAAACAGTTTTTATTCATACTTCTTTAGGCTGCAGCATTTTTGCCGGGGGTATTTTTCACAATGCACAGAGTTCTGGTTATTGACGACGAACAGGTTATCCTTGAAAACATCAAATTCGTCCTTGAATTGGAAAACTATGAGGTGTACACGGCTTCCAGCGCAGAGGAAGGCATGGACATTTTTCTGGAAAACATTCAAAATATTGATGCTGTAGTGACAGATATGAGAATGCCACGTATGACAGGTATGGATGTCTTGAGAAAAATCAAGGAGCTCATGCCTGAAATGAGCGTTATTATCCTTACCGGTCACGGTGACATTGAAAATGCAATACTGGCAATGAAGGAGGGGGCGTTTGAGTACCTGCGCAAGCCTGTAAATGCCGATACCCTTGCCATTTCTATAAACAATGCCGTCAACAAAAAAAACCTTCTTTTGGAAAATGCCAGGATGCAAAAGGAGATTCTCGAGCAGAACAACTATCTAAACAGCCTGAAAACTTCAGCTCAGAAAATTCTTCTGAATCTTCTTCCTGAGAAGCTGCCCCATGCCCCGGGTATTAGTTTTTCCGCAAGCTATATGAGCTGTGAAGCGGTTGGAGGAGACATGTATGATGTCTTTGACGCAGGCAATAAAATATGCTTTTATGTATTTGACGTATCAGGCCACGGAATACTTGCATCAGTTATTACTGTAATTCTAAGAAGCCTTATTAAAGTTACAGGCTATTTAATAAAAAGCGGTCAAGTTGACAATATACCCTCGGCGGTTTCTGAGATTAATAAGGAATTGAAGCTCACTACCGCCCCCGGTGTTTTTATTACTTTATTTTTTGGGTTTATTGATAAAACCACCTTCAAGCTGGAATATGTTTCCGCCGGTCATATTGACCAGTATTATTGCAATGGCAGCCAAATAAAGGCTCTTCCCTCAACCGGAACGGTGCTGGGAGCATTTGAAGATGCGCAATACGAGTGCGTTGGGCTTCAGCTAAAGCCCGGGGATAAGCTTCTTTTGTTCACGGACGGGGTTACGGAGGCTGCATCGGGAAGCAGTCTTTTTGGCTCCGGCAGGCTCCTTGAGATAATTGAAAGAAACAAAGAAAACGATATCGGTTATACCGTCAAGGATATTCAGCAAGCTGTAACTGATTTTTCAGGGGGGAATATTGTTGACGACGTAACTATTCTTGGAGTTGAAATCTTTTAGGAATTTCACTTTTCCAGGAGGTATGCATGAGGTACAGGCACTACAAAGGGCGCAAGCATTCAGCCGAGCTGCTGGACAGTATATTGAACGGTTCAACAGAGTATGCAATTATCGCTACAGACCTTAATGACAAAATAATTCTGTGGAACAGGGGCGCCGAACTGATTTACGGCTACAATTCCTTTGAGATGGTAGGCAAACAAAGCCCTATGGAGCTTCACACCATAGATGCCGCAGATAAGGACATCCTTTTTATGGGAGAAAACACCTTCAGAACCAGCATATTTGACCGTGAAATGATGGCGCTGAGAAAAGATGGGACTGCTCTGCCTGTCTCGGTAACCGTTACGCCCAGATTAAATGCTCATGACGAAATCATTGGGTTTCTCATTATCAGCAGGGATATTACAAAGCTTAAAATCCAAGACGCATACAGGGATGCGCTTCTTGAAATATCCTATGCCGTTAACTCATCCTTTGGAATTGAAGATCTTTGTCAGGCAGTTATAAACGTAATAAATAAGCTAATGGAAATAGATGTCGTTTTTATATGTCTCTTTGATTTTATGAGCAACGACTTTAAGATATGTGCACAAACCGGTCTTTGCGACAACTATTGCTCACATGCCTGCAGCTACCAGTCCGATGAGGATAATGTGCCGGCTGAAGCCAAGGACTGCTTCCTCACATATTCCCAGCTTACAATAAACTCCGGGAAGCTTTCAAAGCATATTATATGGGATTATATATCAGATGAAAAAGCAAAGTCTGACACTGAGATTTCCATCATACACATTCCATTAATATCGGACATAGCCCTGCTGGGAGTTCTTCATATAGTCGTGCCGACAAAGCGAAAGGATTTTCTTATTAAAAATACTCAGGTTTTAAGCCTCATAGCAAACGAAATTGCCGCAGGACTCCAGCGCAAGCGTCTGGTGGAAGAAATCAAGCAGTACGCCGATAACCTTGAAAAAATGGTTGAGGTAAGAACTGAACAGTTAAGAGACAAGGATGCCCAGCTTGTACAGTCAGGCAAGCTTGCCACCCTTGGTGAAATGGCAAGCGGAATAGCTCATGAAATGAATCAGCCTCTTGGCAGCATTACACTTATGGCGCAGGGTATCCTTATGGCAAACCGGCGAGGGAAGCTGAATGATACCCTTTTAAAAGACAAGCTCAACACAATCATTGACCAGGTTGAAAGGATAAACAAGCTTATCTCTCATCTGAGAGCCTTTTCAAGACAGTCATCTGAAGTCAGACAAGAGGTGAATGTAAACAATCCTTTGACGGACACCTTCAAGCTTATCGGCCAGCAGTTAAAAAACAGGAATATTCTTGTGGAACTGGCTCTTGACCGGAATATTCCTCCTGTACTGGCAGACCATAACAAGCTTGAACAAGTATTCCTTAATATAATCGGTAATGCAAGGGATGCTCTTGATGATTTTGAAAAAACCGTAGACAAATTTAAGCTGCTGGATGAAAGACCCGAATGGGTCGACGGCTGGCGCAAAAAAATAGCTATTAAAACTTACAGAGAGTATGACTTCGTAATTATTGAAATAGCAGATACCGGCAGCGGTATCCCCCCGGCGATTATTGAAAAGATTTTTGAGCCCTTCTTTACCACCAAAGAGGTTGGAAAAGGCACAGGCCTCGGTCTTTCGATAACCTATGGAATTATTAAGGAGTTCGGCGGCACCATAAGCGTCGAATCTGAAGAAATGAAAGGAAGCAGGTTTATTATAAGGCTTCCCACATTTGGGGTCATTCCCTCCTGAACAAACCGACCATAGACTTAAGCGTGTGTGTCACCATACCATGATTTTTAAAAAGAAGGAAGAGATAATATATGGCATTTGACGGAGTTGTAACAAAATGTGTAGTGCAGGAGCTTTCAGAAATGCTGGTAGGCGGAAGGATTGAGAAGATTTTTCAGCCCGAGCAGGATGAGATAACCATCAATGTCAGGTCAAAGGGCCGTAACTTAAGGCTCATCCTTAGCGCCAGCCCGAATTATCCAAGAATTCATTTTACGCAAGCAGTAAGGGAAAACCCTTCGACTCCACCCGTATTCTGCATGCTGCTGCGCAAGCACATATGCGGCGGAAGGGTTACCGGCGTTGAATTCAGCAATTTTGAAAGGCTCGCAGGCATTAACATAGAAGCAATTAACGAGATGGGTGATATTACCTGCAAAAAGCTTATAATAGAAATCATGGGACGTCACAGCAATATAATATTGCTTAACGAGGATGGAAAAATCCTTGATTCTATTAAACACATAGACAGCGACATAAGCAGCAAGCGAGAAATAATGCCTGCCCGCCAGTACACTCCTCCGCCTCCTCAAGAAAAGCAAGACCCGGAATCACTTGATATCAAAGCATTTTTGAAGGCTATGAGGGATACGGCAGGCGTTAATATTGAAAGCTATCTTCTAAGCAATATAAAAGGCTTCAGCCCTTTGCTGTGCAGAGAGATATGTCACCGGTCAGCTCTCGACGGAAAATTTCACGCAGACCGTATTGACGAGGCTTCGCTGCAAAGACTGGAGACCGTCCTTGCTGAAACCATCGCCAGCATATCAGGCAATAGATTTACACCCTGTATTGTATATGGGAATGACCTCAAGGACTCTCCCATAGATTTCCACTGCCTGGAAATAACTCAATTCCCCAATGTAAGGTATTTTGATTCTATGAGCCATGTCCTTGAGCTGTATTATTCTGAAAAGGATAAGGCGGAAAGATTAAAACAAAAGAAGGCGGACCTTAATAAAGTTTTAGGCAGCAGTCTTGACAGATGCAAAAAGAAAATATCAATACAGCAGGAAAAGCTCCGTGAGGTATCGGACAGGGAGAAGCTCAAGCTCTATGGAGAGCTTGTAACTGCCAATATTTATTGTATTCCGAGAAACGCAAAAAAGGTTTCTCTCCTAAACTATTACAGTGAGGACAGAGAATATGTGGATGTTCCCCTTGATGAAAACCTTTCGCCCCAGGAGAATGCGCAGAGGTATTTCAAAAGATATTCAAAGGCAAAAAGCGCTTTTATACATACCAGCCATCAGCTGGAAGAAAGCCTCCGGGAGCTTGAGTATCTTGAAAGCGTACTCCATATGCTTGACATTTCCTCCAATCTGCAGGAAATATCAGAAATACGTCAGGAATTGGCGGAGCAGGGTTATGTTTCAGGCGGAAGGAAGGCTCTCCAAAAAAAGCAGGCAAAGGCCTCAGCACCTCTTGCCTACCGTTCGTCAGACGGATTTGACATCTATGTCGGCAAGAATAACAAACAAAATGATATACTTACCATGAAGCTTTCCTCCTCAAATGACATTTGGCTTCATACCAGGGAAATACCGGGCTCCCATGTAATATTAAGGAAGCTTCAGAATAATATACCGCAAAACACGCTTTTGGAAGCTGCCATGATCGCAGCCTATCACAGCAAGGCCTGCAACTCCTCAAATGTGCCGGTTGACTATACGCAAGTTAAAAATGTCAAGAAGCCAAGCGGAGCAAAGCCGGGTATGGTTATCTACGATAACTTCAAAACAATAGTCGTAACACCTGACGAAAGAAAGGTAAAAGCTTTGAAAGTTGATTAAGCCATACCTTGCCAATTCCCGGCCGATAAGTTATACTTTTTTAGTAAATAGGGTGCGTGTGTCGCATTTCATCGTTTAGGAGGATTAAATATGATTTCACGTAAAATATCGGAGAACCTGGGCAAATCATCCTGGATCAGGTCAATGTTTGAAGAGGGAGAGAAGCTTAGGAAAATACACGGAGCAGAAAACGTATATGACTTTTCACTGGGCAATCCTGATGTACCCCCGCCAAAAACAGTAAAGGAAGCCTTCAGGAAGCTTGTGCTTGACGAAGATCCAAACCTGCATAAATATATGGTCAACGCCGGGTTTCCCGATGTAAGGGAAAAGGTGGCGGCACAGCTCCAGAAGGAAACAGGAGTCCCAATGAGCGCCCAAAACATTGTAATGACAGTCGGTGCTGCCGGCGGGCTTAATGTAGCACTGAAAGCCCTGCTAAACCCCGGTGACGAGGTTATTGTGTTTGCCCCGTACTTTGTTGAATATCTCTCATACATAGACAATCATGGCGGAAAGGCTGTTATAGTATCAACCAACCTCGACACCTTTGAGCCCGACCCCGAGCTGTTAAGAGTGAAAATCACAAGCAATACAAAGGCGGTAATAATAAACTCACCCAACAACCCTACAGGCGTTATATATTCCGAAGATGTTCTCAAGAAGATTTCACAGGTCCTTGAGGATAAGGAAAAGGAGTATGGCACTGCAATCTGCGTCATATCCGATGAGCCTTACAACAAGCTTGTTTATGACAATGCACAGGTGCCAAGCGTTTTAAAAATCTTCAAGAACGCCATGGTAGTAAACTCTTACAGCAAGTCTCTTGCACTTCCGGGAGAACGCATCGGATACATAGCAGCCAGCAGCAGAATAGATGAAATTGGCCTTTTGATGAGCGCATTGATTTATTGCAATCGAACCCTCGGATTTGTAAATGCACCCGCTCTGGTGCAGAAGGTTATCGGAGAAACCCTTGAATCAGCAGTAGACACCGAAGAATATAAAAAAAGGCGCGACGTCCTGTACAACCACCTCACAAGCCTTGGCTTCAAGTGCGCAAAGCCTCGGGGAGCCTTCTACCTGTTCCCGAAAGCGCTTATGGACGATGACGTTGAATTCATAAAGAGAGCCTTGAAGTATAATCTGCTCCTTGTTCCCGGAACAGGCTTCGGGTGTCCGGGCTACTTCCGGATTTCCTACTGCGTAAGCATGAAAATAATAGAGAACTCCTTGCCGGCCTTTGAAGCACTGGCTAGAGAATTCAGATAAAAAAGAGCCTTAAGGCTCTTTTTTATCTTCCCTCGATTTAATAACCAGCAGCAGTCCTTTTTTAATTGCAACGCAAGCGGTGCTTTCGGAAAACTTATTGCTCACGCCCCAGGTGGACCCAAGCTCCATGGTTGCATCCTTCAAAGGATAATACAGTCCCCTTGTCGTCACTCCCTCGACCCGCTCAGACAGGGGGAGGAGTGATACTGTTATATTTTCTTCCCTATCTAGTTCTATTGAGTCGTTTATAATTGTTATTTCATTGCTCTCATCGGCAATTATTCCTTTAACGCCAATATCAAGAAGCTTTTTTAACAGGAATACATTGGACAATGAGTGGTCCAGCCTGTTCCCCACGCCTCCTAAAATTATTACTGTCCTGCTGCCTCTCCCCACTGCAAGCTCAACGGCTAATTCAGTGTCTGTCATGTCCTTTTCGGCAGGGAAATTGACGATTTCAACTCCTTTAGCTTCAAAGCACCTGAGGTCTTCTTCATCAATTGAGTCGAAATCACCCAAAAGCACATGCGGAACCACATCAAAGCGTCTTAAGTGTGCCGCTCCCCCATCGGCGCAAACAATAAGCCCGGCATTGTCGAAATAGCCTTTCATGTATGAATAATCCCTTATGGAACCGTTGCAAACAATTACAGCTTTCATTACTTGAATGCCTTTTCTTTCAGCTCGTTTATAATTGCCCGCGCATCCGGAGCTGCATATACGGTTGTACCTGCCACGATGACATTTGCACCCGCTTCCGTTACCCGGTAAATATTGTTCAGGTCTATACCGCCATCAATTTCTATATCGACATTCAATCCCTTTCTGTCAATAATTGCCTTAAGCTGCCTGATCTTTTCTGTAGCGGATTCAATGTATTTTTGCCCTCCAAACCCCGGATTCACTGTCATGAGCAGCACCATTTCCACATCCTCCAGAACACAATCAAGTGTCGAAAGCGAGGTGGCAGGATTTAAGGCCACGGAAGCTTTCTTGCCAAGCTGTTTGATTCTCTGAATGGTTCGGTTAAGGTGTCTTGCCGCCTCGACATGAACCGTAATTATATCTGCTCCCGCCTCGGCAAAGGAATCAAGATATTGATCAGGGTTTTCTATCATCAGGTGCACGTCAAAGGGAACCGTGGTTACTTTTCTGAGTGCTTTAATCAATGGGGGTCCCAAGGTTATATTCGGCACAAAATGACCGTCCATAACATCAATATGTACAAGGTCTGCACCTGCCTTGTCTATTTTGATTATCTCTTCACCAAGCTTTGAAAAATCCGACGCCAATATGGATGGAGCTACTTTAATCATTGTTTTGCATACCTCACTTATTCTTTTTTTTGTATTTATATATATTTTGGCCCTGCTGTTTTAATATATCATACAGCTGAGCATATCTTCCATACCTGCCCGTATCAATCAATCCCTTTTCAAGCGCTTCCTTGACCCTGCAGCCGGGCTCACTTATATGGCTGCAGCCTGTAAATCTGCATTTGCCAATATAACCTTCGAATTCCGGATAAAAATTCTGAAGCTCTGAGTGTGATAATTCACTAAGCTCAAAGGAACTGAAGCCGGGAGTGTCCACCAGATATCCCCCGCTTTTGAGCGTAACCAGTTCGGCATGCCTTGTGGTATGGCGTCCCCTCTCAAGCTTTTGGCTGACTTCTCCAGTTTCCATTACGGATGATTCAAGAAGACTGTTTAAAATAGTTGACTTTCCGACACCTGACTGTCCGGCAAAAACAGTAATGTTCATATCCAGATATTTTTTAAGAGAATCGTAGCCGGCATTCAGCTTGGAACTCAGCAGAATCACCGGATAACCGGCTTTTCTGTAAATATCAGCCATTTCCTTGAACTCATCCTCTATGCCAAGATCTATTTTATTTATGCATATTATGCACTTTATTCCAACCATTCCTGCAGCTATAAGAAGCTTGTCGACCAGCATAAAATCAGGAGAAGGCGCCCTTACCGCCAGAACAATCGCAGCCTGATCTACGTTTGCGACATTAGGTCTGATTAAAAAGGACTTTCTGGCAAGTATTTCATCAATATTACCAATTCCCTTGGTTTCATCAACTATAGAAATATTGACCCTGTCACCCGGCAGAGGTATCATATCGTCTTTTCTGAAAACACCCCTGGCTTTGCACTCATAGATGCACCTTCCAGTATCAACGTAATAGAAGCCGCCAATACCTTTTAGTATTATGCCTTCCGGCAAATCTTCCACACCCCTCTGCGTTTTGGCATTAATCCTGGTTGAACTCGACAAACCTTTTTCCGTCAAGATAAACCGATACCTTTGTGTTTCCGTTCTCTGGAACAGGTACGGGTATCGTTAAGGGAAAATCCTGCTTTTTCCTTGTCTCATTAATTAAGTTGTCTGTTCTGTTGGTATCATTTGGAGTTACATCAACCCTTATGTTTATTGTATCACCATATTCATTGGCATTATTAAGAGCTAGAGACACATTAACTATCTTTCTCCTTAGAGTATCATCGGCAGTCTCAAAATACATGTCAACCGGGGACAGCTCATTTACCTCAGAATTTGCTGCGGGATGCTGCTTGACTATTTTATCAACATAGTTTTTCCCGTCCTCCGGGAATACATTCCCTACGGTAAGGTTCGCATCAGACAGAAGCTTTTCAGCCTCAACTCTTGTTTTCCCTACAATATCTGGCACAATAGCAGTTTTTATCTCCGGTCCCATACTCTTAAAAAGCACAACAACGGATCCGTCCTTGACTTCCTCTCCCTCACCCGGTTCAGTCCTTATAATCATTCCTGTGACATATATGTCGCTGTATTCCTCTTCTATTTTGGGCTCCAGCCCCAAATCCCTTATTTCTCTTTCAGCAAGTCTGTAATCCTTTTTTCTGAGGTCCGGTATCTTTATTAGCTGGGGGCCTTTGCTGACTGTCAGCTTAATTTCGCTGTCATATCCATTTCGTTTAAGCTTCTTGCCTTCAACAATGCTCTGCGCAATAATACGTCCCGCTTCAACCCCGTCCTTTGAAACCTTGTCAACCTTTACGGTTATTCCTTCTTTCTCAAGCATCTCTTTGACATCATCTATGTTTTTGCCGACATAGTTTCCTACTATAAATTCCTTTTGCTGGGAGTCTTCAACCTGAACAATAGGTACTACGAGCTTATAGCCTATATAAGTAAACAGCGCTATCAATATTGCAGAAGTTGCAACCGCAAGCCATATAGTAAGCTTCTCGTCCTTTCTCTTGCCTTTTTCGCCTTTGGCCATATAATCATCCTTTATCAAATAATCCTCGCTTTTGAAAGCTTTGACCCTCTGTGTAGGAATATCATTCATATCAACCGCTTCCGCAAATTCCGCATCCGGTTCATACAGTACCTTGTTCAAATCCTCAAGCATCTGCGCGGCAGTCTGGTATCTCTTGTTCTGCTCCTTCCTCATAGCTTTCATAATAATTGTATTTACACCGGAGGGTATGTCCCCATCAAGCTCGACAGGAGGCTCAGCCTCAACCTGTAAATGCTTCAAAGCTATTGCTACAGGTGTTTCTCCATCAAAAGGAACCCTTCCGGTAACCATTTCATATAGCGCAACACCCAAAGAATAAAGGTCTGATTTCTCGTCCGTATATCCCCCTCGCGCCTGCTCCGGGGAGAAGTAGTGCACAGACCCGATTGTGCTTCCCAGCATGGTAATTGTTGAAGAGGATACTGCGCGGGCAATGCCGAAATCCGTTACCTTTGCTATTCCTTCCCCAGTCAGAAGAATGTTGTGAGGCTTAATATCCCTGTGCACAATATGATTCCTATGGGCGTGCTCGATAGCGGAGCAAATCTGTATCGCTATCTTCACAGCTTCCTTCCAGGGGAGCTTTCTCTTCTTGATAATATAATCCTTAAGAGTGACACCATCTATATACTCCATGACAATATAATGGATATCATTCTCCTGTCCGACATCATAAATTGAAACTATATTAGGATGAGAAAGGCTTGCCGCCGCCTGAGCTTCTATTCTGAACCTTTTTACAAACTCTTCGTCGTTTATGAATTCCTGTCTTAGCATTTTAATGGCAACAAACCTGTTCAGAAGCCTGCATTTGGCCTTGTATACAACAGCCATGCCTCCGCCTCCGATTTTTTCTATGAGCTCATATCTGTTGCCAAGTATTTTTCCTTCCATAGCTACCTCCCCGTCGAGGAAAGACTTATTTTTTGATTAACCGTTTTTAAAAACAATGACCGTTACGTTGTCATCCCCGCCTCTTGAATTAGCAAGCTCCACCAGCTTGCCGCACGCTTCCTCGGGATCATCCTGGCTTTCCAGTATTTGCTTTATGTCGTTTTCATCAACCAGATTGGTAAGTCCGTCAGTGCAAAGCAAATATATGTCGTTTTCTTTTATATTACATGTATATAAATCCACTTCAACATCAATGCCGCAGCCTAAAGCCCTGGTGATCAGATTCTTTTTTGGGTGGTTTTGGGCTTCTTCACGTGAAATTGAGCCAGTTCTGACCAGTTCCTCAATATATGAGTGGTCTGTTGTTATCTGTTCAATAATTCCATCCCTCAGCAAATATACTCTGCTGTCCCCCACATGTCCAATATAAAGTCTTTTGTTGCATACCACCGCCAAAATAAAAGTAGTGCCCATTCCGGAGTTTTCCTGATTTGCCAGGGACAGCTCATACACCCTTGAGTTTGTATTCCTTACAGCTTGAAGAATTGCCTGGCTGATGCGACCTTCCTCACAGAAGTCAGAAGGGTTTTCCATAATGTAGTTGCTTATGTAGTTCACAGCCGTTTGACTGGCAATCTCGCCTGAATTATGTCCACCCATCCCATCGGCAATAATAAAGGAAACAGGCACATTGGAATAGCCTGCCAGAACATTGTAGCTGTCTTCATTTACCTCCCTTACTATTCCCTTATCGCTTTTAACCCCGAATCTCACTCAACCACCACCGTATTTCTTCTAAGCTGTCCGCACGCAGCATTTATGTCGCTTCCAAGTTCCCGTCTCACAGTTGTTTCTATCCCATATCCTTCCAGTATCCCCCTGAAAAGGTTTATATTCTGCCTGTTGCTCTTTTTATAGCTTGTACCGGAAACTGTATTGACAGGAATGAGATTTACATGACAAAGCATGCGTTTTATCCTTCCTGCCAGCTCCAGAGCATTTTCCCTGGAATCATTCACACCGGAAATCATCGCATACTCAAAGGTAAGTCTTCTTTTAGTTACCTCTGTATATATCTTACATGCTTCAAGTAATTTGTCAATAGAATACTTGCGGTTTACAGGCATAATTTGCCCTCTTATTTCATCGTTTGGAGCATGCAGTGAAATGGAAAGAGTTATAGGCATGTTCTCCCTTGAAAGCTTGATAATTTCAGGCACAAGGCCGCAGGTGGACAGTGAAATGTGCCTGTAGCCGATATTCAATCCATCAGGATGATTTACCAGCCTTAGGAATTTTACTATATTATCATAGTTGTCCAGCGGCTCTCCTATGCCCATTATTACAACATTTCCCACTCTTTTCCCCGAATCGGTCTGGATGGAAAGCACCTGGTCAAGCATCTCGCCTGCGCTTAAATTCCTTACAAATCCCGCGCCAGTCGAAGCACAAAAGCTGCAGCCCATCCTGCAGCCGACCTGAGATGAGATGCATGCAGTAACTCCATGTTTATAGAGCATCATTACACTTTCAATCAGGTTCCCGTCATTCAACTCAAAAAGATATTTTGTTGTTCCATCCAGTCTTGAAACAAGCTTGTTTGCCACGTTTAGCTTTCCAATATAAGCAACCTCATCAAGTCGCTGTCTTAAGCCTTTTGACAGGTTTGTCATTTCATCAGCGTTCCTTATTCCCTTGTGCAGCCACTGGTATATCTGTCTGGCCCTGAATTTCTCCTGTCCAAGAGCTGCAAGAAACCGTTCAAGCTCTTCCGCATCTAAATCAAGCAGATTTACTTTATCTTCCATCTACTAACCTCTTCTCCTCATCCTGCAGATAAAAAATCCGTCAATGCCGTCTAAATTTGGATATAATTGTATGTATCCAAAGGTCGCGGAGCTTTTTTTCAAACCTATGGGAAGCAGCCCCGAAATATCCTCGAAGGTAAAATCCTTTTCCTTTTCAATAAATGCCCTTACAATGTCCTCATTTTCTTCCTTCTCAATAGTGCATGTGCTGTACACCAGAACTCCTCCGGGCTTTACATATTTTGCCGAAGCATTGAGGATTTTTCCCTGAAGACAGGTTATTTCCTTTTTGTCTCCCATATTTCTCGCCCACTTGATATCAGGCTTTCTTCTTATTATGCCCAATCCGGTGCAGGGAGCGTCTACCAAGACCCGGTCAGCTTTTTCAAGGAAATTGTCATCAACCTCGGCTGCGTCAAAAAGCTCAGCCTTAATAATAGTAATACCCAAACGACTCGCTGCATCCTCTATCAGCCTGATTTTGTGTTCGTGGATATCCCTTGCCAATACAGTTCCAATGTTATTCATCAGCTGCGCAATATGCGTAGATTTGCCTCCAGGGGCGCTGCACACGTCAATTGCAAGCTCCCCCGGTTTCGGATCCAGTACTTTTGCCACCAGCATGGAGCTTTCATCCTGAATTTGAAATAAACCTTCCTTAAAAGCATCAAGGTTGGAAATCGAAACAGGTTTCTTAATAATCATCGCCTCTTCGGCAAACTTTCCTTCGGCAGTCTCCATGCCTAAAGCTTCCAAACGTTTTGCCAGCTCGCGCTTTGACACCTTCAAGGTATTTACCCTTATTGTAAAATCAGGGACAGTATTGTTGCTATCCAGCAGACTCTCTGTAAATTCCCCCCCAAAGCGCTTTAACCATTCCCCCACCATCCACTCGGGATGGGAATACTTCACCGAAAGGTATTTTTCAAGCTCCTTCTGCTTGTCCGGATAATTTATATTGCCCTTGCTTCTTGACACATTTCTCAGAACTGCGTTTACATATCTGCCGGACGCCTCGTGCCCGTACCTTTTGGCAAGCGCTACACTTTCATTGCAGGCAGCGGAGTCAGGTATCCGGTCTGTATATAGAATCTGATACACGCCTAATCTTAGGGTGTTTAAAATCCATGGTGAAATCTTCTTAAGCTTGATGCTGGAAAACTGCCCGATGATCCAATCAATGGCAAGCTTCCATTTAAGGGTTCCATATACCAGCTCTGTTATAAACGCTCTGTCAACTTCCCTCAATTCATGGCCTTCAAGGTATTTATCAAGAGTTATGTTTGAATATGCGCCCTTTTCATTTATGTCATACAATGCCTTAAGTGCAATCTCACGCACCGCATCAATTGCCATTGCCGTATTACTTCGCTTTCTTTTTTTATATAGATACAATTTGTATGTCAGTCATCCCGTCTGCTGTTGGCTAACAGTACAAGCCTCAGCAGGCTTGCCATGGCTACTGCCGCAGAGGCAACATAAGTCATAGCCGCAGCCCTCAGCACCTTTTTTGCCTGCTCAATTTCGTCATAGGCAAGAACCCCGGATGATTCAATTGCTTTTACTGCCCTGCTGCTTGCATTGAACTCAACAGGCAATGTAATAAGATAAAACGCTACCGCTATCGTAAATAATATTAACCCAAGGTTGGTAAGGAAGCTCCAGCCGAATATCAACCCGAAAATGGCCATATATGGCCCTGCCATAGAGCCTATGTTGGCAGCCGGCACCAGTGTGCTTCTCAAAGCCATTGGCGCATATCCAGCCTTGTGCTGTATGGCGTGGCCTGTTTCGTGAGCAGCAATACCTATTGCCGCAACAGAGCCGCTTCCGAATACACCCTGTGAAAGTCTTACAACCCGGGTTCTTGGGTCATAATGATCTGAAAGCTCACCGGGAATTGCCTGTACCTGTACATTGTGCAAACCGTTCCTGTCAAGAATCACCCTGGCTATGTCATACCCGGTAATGCCTCTTCTATTGGCAATTCTGCTAAATTTATTATATGTGCTTCTCACTTTATACTGAGCGTAGAGAGAAAACAAAAATGCAGGCAGAACCAGCATGATATAGTATGAATCTATTCCGTAAAAACCGTATCCCATAGAAAATCCCTCCCGTATAATCGGCGACATTCCTGTCCCCATACCTTGTCAATTACCCAACACTTCCTCAAGCTGCTCTTTTATTTTATCCACATCAACAACAGTGTTGTTGCATGGCCCATTTGGTCTTTCATTAATGATACCCAAAACCGGGAACTTCTTGACATCTGCTATTCCGCTTGCCAGATCCCTTTCGCATGCCACAGACAAAACCAGCTTGGGCTTGCTGGAGAAAATAATATTTCTGGCAATTGTTCCTCCTGTGGCAACTGCTGCATTAATACCATTCCCCTCTGCCACCTCAAGGATTTCGCCAATGCAGCACTTGCCGCATTTTCGGCAATTTCTGATGTCGCTGGTGATTTTATACCAGCAGCCGGAGTGCTGGAGGCAGTGAGGCAGCAGCAGCAAAACATCCTTTGGTTCACAGCTGATATTCCCTGAGCGGACAAGTATGTTGTTCACATCAATATAAAACCTTCTTACATCTTCCTTGTCAAAGCTCAGGAGCTTTGCTGTTGGCATTATAAACGGCAGAAGCAAGCGAAGACCTGTTCTGGGCAACCATAAAAAAGCTTTCCCGACGCGTCCCTTGCTATACGCATAGTATACCGCAATCGTTGATACTGCTGTCAGCATTATTATTATTATTGTCAGCATCATGAGAATTAATAATATCAGCTCATATGCATTTTTTGTGGAATACCTGTATAATTGGCTTAATACTGCCAAAGCCGACAGCATTATGCAAATGCTCAGCCCGGTTAAGAGCAGAAAAGCCTTGAAGCTTTTATTCAAATTTTTCACCTTCAATAATTTTATGTCCCATAATATAGCTCTGCACACTCATTCTTTTGCCTGAATCTGTTTGAATTTCCGTTATCTTTACAACCCCTGAGCCGCAGGCGGCAAAAATACCTTCCTTACTAACTTTCAGTATGGTTCCCGGTTCTAATCCTTCTTTGCTTCCATCAACCACCTGCGTCTTCCAAATCCGCATTCTTCCGTTGGCGTAGGTTGTAAAAGCGCCCGGCCATGGATCAGTCCCCCTTACAAGGTTATGTATGTGAAGAGCGGGCTTGCTCCAATTAATTCTGCCCATATCTTTTTCAATAATAGGGGCATATGTGGCGCCTTCAGGCTGCGGTATGCGTTCAAGCTTACCTTCTTTAAGCTTTTCGAGAGTTTCCTTCAAAACCTCGGCGCCCATAACAGAAAGCTTGTCATGCAATTCTCCTGCTGTCATATCATCCGTTATAGCTATAGCTTTTTTCAACAGCATGTCGCCCGTATCCAGTCCCTCATCCGTGTACATGGTTGTGATGCCTGTTTCCTTCTCGCCGTTTATTATTGCCCACTGTATAGGGGCAGCCCCTCTATAAAGAGGAAGCAGGGAGGCATGCACATTTATGCACCCCATGGGCGGAATGCCGAGAACCTCCCCGGTGAGTATCCTTCCATAGGCACATGTAACAAACAAATCAGGCTTATAGCTTCTTAGCTGCAGCGCATACTCTTTGGTTCTCACTTTAACAGGCTGCAGCACTTCCAGGCCATGCTCCAGCGCATATTCCTTCACAGGCGGAGCCGCAAGCCTGTTGCCTCTGCCTTTGGGCTTGTCAGGCTGGGTTATGACAGCAGCCACATCGTATCCTTCTTTAACCAGCATATCTAGACAGGGAACCGCAAATTCCGGAGTCCCCATAAAAATAATCCTCAAAACCAAATCACTCCAGTTCCTCCTTCTCTATGAACCTGACAACCTTATCCTTGAACAGGACGCCATCCAGGTGATCCAGTTCGTGGCAAAGCACAACCGCAAGCAAGCCTTCCCCTTCTATCCTTACTCTCTCTCCCTTGGGGTTGAGTGCTTCAACAACGACCTTCTGGGGACGCTTAACCTCGCCCTGTATCCCCGGAATGCTGAGACAACCTTCAATATAAAGCTGTTCCCCGGATTGTTCCAAAATTCTTGGGTTTATAAGCTCTATAAGCCCCTCCCCCGCATCTATAACAACCACCTTCTTCAATACACCTATCTGAGGCGCTGCAAGCCCTACTCCGTCAGCCTCATACATGGTATCGGCCATATCCTTCAAAAGAGTCAGTATCCTATCATTTATAACATCAACTTCCTTTGCCTTCTTTCTAAGGATTTCATCTCCGTCCTTGCGAATTTCCCTTATTGCCATCCCATATGCCTCCATCATTATCTTAATACACAAAAAAATCGTTACAGTCCAATCTCCAGCTTCTTGCCTCTGCTTAAAAAACCATTTTTTGTAGCAGAATCAATTTTATTATACCACCTCTTAAAGCATATTAACAGGGTTTAAATCAACACTGAGCTCCACAGGGATTTTATTCCTGCTTTTATGGAACTCGTCCGAGACCTCTCTTAACACCCTGTTGAGTTTTTCCTCATCCCTGCACTTTATAACTATTCTCCATCTGAACTTGTTCCTGATTTTTGACAAAGGAGCCCTGGACGGTCCGAGCACATATCCAGAAGCATTCATCTCTTTGAAATGTGCCTCCACCTTTTTCTTTACTTCAAATGCCGCGCTGCTTGCCATCCTGTCATATAATCCGCTTAAAACAATAGTTCCGATATGTGAAAAAGGAGGATACCCCAATTTCTCCCTGAGCTTTATCTCCTGCCTGTAATATGCCAAGTAATCATGGCTGCAGGCGGCCGTAATGCAAAAATCCTCCGTATTATATGTCTGTATGACAACTCTCCCGGGGATTTCTCCCCTGCCGGCTCTTCCCGCAACTTGCGTTAAAAGCTGAAACGTCCTCTCCGACGCCCTGAAATCTTCAAGATTCAAAAGGCTGTCCGCCGCAAGCACGCCAACCAGCGTAACCTTAGGGAAATCATGCCCCTTTGCAATCATCTGCGTGCCTATCATAACATCTATGCCTTTCTCCCTGAAGGCTGTCAGTATCTCCTCATGAGAATTCTTGTATGTGGTTGTATCCACATCCATCCTGACTGCGGAAAAATGCGGGAAATGCTTTATGACCTCTTCCTCCACCCTTTGGGTACCTGTGCCAAACTGCCTTATTGAACTGCTTTTGCACTTGGGACACTCTTGAGGTTTTTTTTCAGTATATCCGCAATAATGGCAAATAAGCCGTTCGTCATAGGAGTGATAGGTAAGAGAAATGCTGCAGGCCATGCATCTTGGTGTAAAGCCGCATTTCCGGCAAAGCACAAAGGAGGAGTGTCCCCTTCTGTTCAGAAACAAAATTGTCTGCTGCCCTGCTTCTTTGTTGAAAATCATTTCTTCAGCCAGCTTCCTGCTGAATATGGTTCTGTTTCCCTCCTCCAGCTCCTTCTTCATGTCAACCAGGGTTACCTGCGGCATATTCTGCCTGTTTGCTCGTTCCGTCATTTTCAGGAGAGAAATATTCCCTTTTTCAGCCTTGTAATATGTCTCCACAGATGGGGTTGCAGAACCATAAAGCAGGATGGCGTTTTTATAAAGGCAGCGTTCCCTTGCAACATCCCTTGCATGATATTTTGGGGTGGTTTCCGACTTATAAGTATTTTCATGCTCTTCGTCGATTATTATAATGCCCAGCCGTGAGAACGGAGCAAAAACAGCAGACCTTGCGCCGACTGCTACATTAATTTTACCATCCCTTATAAGCCTCCACTGGTCAAATCTTTCGCCAAGCGACAATCTGCTGTGCAGAACAGCTACTTCATCACCGAAACGGCCCTTGAAGCGTTCCACCATCTGAGGAGTGAGCGATATTTCCGGAACAAGGACAATTGCCTGTTTACCCTTGCTTAGACAGCTTTGAATAAGCTGCAGGTAGACCTCGGTTTTCCCGCTGCCCGTCACACCATGCAAAAGGTATTCGCAGAAGCTTTCAGAGTCAATTTTTGCTTTTATTGTATTGAAAACCTCCATCTGCTGCAAATTCAACTCAAGCGGAAGCGTTCGTTCATAACTCCTGTGGCTTAAGGGGTCTCGGTTTGTTTCAATATCCTTGAATTCTATATAGCCATTTTTCTTCAATGTGTTAAGCACGCCGGGTGATACATTTGAAAACCTTATTAAATCCGCAGTTGAAATATGCTCATTTTCCAGCAGCATCTGAAGAATTCTTATATGCTGTATTCTTTTTATATGGCTGCATTCAATTTCATCAATTATCTCTTCCCTTGGCCGGGCAATATAAGCTGCTCTTGTTGTTTTTTCCCTGACTTTTGCATGAAATTTCTCAGTTACACTAATAATTCCATCTTCCATAAGCTCTTTTATTAATGCATTGAAATTTGTCAGCTTAAGACAGGACTTAAGCTCCTCCAGCGTTGCTTCCCCGCCCAGCTCCTTTAGAGCATTTATTATTTTTTCAGCGTTTTTCCCCTGGGCACTCTCTTTTTCCAGCTTTACAGCCTTAATGCTTTTTACCCCTGTCCCCGGAGGCAGCATACATTTTACGGCATCCGAGTAAGTACATATATATTTTGACTTCATCCAGCGGGCAAGGTTTATCAAGTCAGGGGCAAGAACCGGAGCTTCATCCGCCACAAGCAAGATTTCCTTAAGGCCCGGCAAGCCTTCACCCTCATATGTACCGAAGACAAACCCTTCCTCAGGCCTGTCAGCCCTGCCGAAGGGCACAATGACCCTCACCCCTGCCTTCACTGCTTCTTTTAGTTTTTCAGGCACTAGGTAGCTGTATTCCTTGTCAAAACCCCTCGATGAGTTTGCTAAAACCACTGAAGCTAATATCATTGCATTATCCTTCCGAATAGCTGATACATAAAAAACACTGGACTCTCCCAGTGTTTTTTATGTATCGCATAAAAATAATCTATTGTTAAACAACATTTTCAATGTAAGCTTTCAGGTAATCGGGAGCTGCTGCGTTATCACCATTGATGCTCAAGTAAAATTTAATATTGTATTTTTTTGAAAGAGCTTCCAAATTATCAAAAAAGCCTTTTAGCTCCGAAACATTCTCGTCTGCTATGTAGGTCAACCCATCAATAAATATGCCTTCTATGTCAAAGTCTTCGGAAATTATACCGCATATGAAGCCAAGAAATGCCGCCTGGCCTTTTACAGGGAAATCGGAAACATTTACAAACCTGATTCTGTGTTTAAGATCATACATCAACTGTGTGGAGTCATCGATAAAAACCACATCTCCTGTGCTTTCCTCAGACATTTTGTTCGCCGCGTCAATAAGAAGCTTTGTTTTTCCCATTCCCTTTTTTCCAAAAAATACTTTAATCATCTGCACCAATCCTCCGTAAAAGTTAGTAGAATATGTCGTGCACAATATATTATATTTTATACAATAATATAATTCATGCCTATTTTCAAGAAATATTTTGAAGGAATAAAGAAGCAGAAGATCAAAATAGCGGGCATCAACCCGCTATCGTTTATTCATATGCTATAAATTATCGTTTCGATCATCCTGAACACAGGATTCATGCTTATTGTCCCCTGAACATATCTCCAGCTTCGATACCGAGACTTCAAAAGCGGTTTTTGTAACAACCTCGCCTGACTCCAGCTTTTTCTGATACTCCCTGCTTTGAATCCTTCCCCACACTTTTAAATTTTCTCCGATGCTGAAGTTTTCTGCATACCTTGCATTTCTTCCCCAGGCAATGCATGGAATATAGTCAGATTTATTATAAGGACGGTTAACCGCAAGAAGGATGTCTGCTATTTCTCTGCCGAAAGGCGTGCTCCTGTAAACAGGCTTTTTACATACGAAGCCATTAAGATAAATCTGGTTTGGGTTTTTTATGCTTTTTTCATCTTCAATAAAATTGATTTCTCTGGCAAACACTGTAAGAAGCAGCCTGTTTCCCTCATTATTGTAGCTGTTGTAGGAGCGGAACTGACCCTCAACCTCAATTATTTTACCTATCTCAAGCTTTTGCTTTGTTATAAGACGTTCAGAGATGGTCACCGGAATTCTGTCAGAACTGTCACTGAGCCTTGGAACCTCCAGAATAAAATTGTAAAACCCTTCTCCATAGACCTCATGACTAAACTCCAACCCTGAAACAACTTTTCCGGATATGGTCACCATGTTGTTCTCAATGATGTTTCCGACCATCCGACCCCCACTCTCCTCTCTTGTGCTGATGTATATTAAGCATTTTATCTAATGTAAATTTATTCGTGAAGGGCAAGTTTTAGAAGTATTTTTTACAATGCATTATTTTCAATAAAATGTATTGTTTGCCGCTCTTTTATATTATATTATATATTATTCGACTTGAAAATCCCTATTTCTTATTTTTTGCCAGCCTGTACACTTTTGCTTTAAATTAAAACCTCTGCTCAGACGGGCTGTCCCCCTCCCACACCCCGTTTACTATGGCAAAACTGGCTGCAGCCAGAACATTATAGGAATCCGCATCTCTATTCTGGACCTTGACGACATACTCCTGCGGCTCTATGGTCATACCGTTCATTGCAGATATGGTCTTTTGCAGCGAGCACATGATTTTGTCCTCTATGATGTTGTCCCCGATGCTCGATGTAGTAATGCTGGCCTGTGAGTTAAAACCATATGTCAATATTGAATGATTCGTTCCCTTTAAAATATCAATCAGTTCATTATCATCAGCATTTACTATGGCAGTGCCCTTTTCACGAAGGAGAGACAACATCTTCCTCATCAGCCTTGAATAGTCCTGTCTGAAGCTCTCCTTCAATTCATCGGCTTTATCGGTGTATATGATAACATCAAAATTAATATTGTCAAATATTTCATCCTCCATATCAATTAAGTTTATTTTCAGCACCAGGGTGTCCACATTACTTTTTAAAAGCTCAAACAAGTAGCTTTTAAGCCTCTTTGAGTCCAGCTCTTTTAATTTTCTCGAATCAATCACGCTGACCTTTTTTCCTTTTGAGGACAGAATAGAATTGACAAGACCTGCTGTTTCATTTATGCCGTTCTGGCCTGCTATACCAGCTATGAGCATTGAGCAATCCCCTTTGCAACCAGTATTTGCTGCGGTGTGTTAACCTTTGTTTAATGTTCATAGCTTTATTGTGCGTATTTTTCTTGTTTTTATGTAATATTGTGATTCAGGGCTTTCTTTGCTGCCTTCCCTCGAAATCCAAAAAATAGTTTTCACGCATGATTAATTTGGAAACAGGCTCGAAACTGTAGCCTTGCTTTTTTAATGCAGTAATAATGTTTGGAAGTATATTTGCGGTATGGGGCGTGTCATTGTGGAACAGGATAATGGAACCGGCCCTGGCTTTCCTCATTACCCGGTTTGCAATCTCCTGCGGGCTTATACCCGGCTTCCAGTCAAGAGAATCCACATCCCACTGGATTGTGTAATATCCAAGGCTTCTCGCAACCGAAATGGTATTATTGCTGTAGTCTCCATAGGGAGGCCTCATGAGTTCAATCTTTTTGCGCGTGATACGGTTAAGCACATCGCCGCATTTGGTTATTTCACTTTTAAGCCTTTCCTTGTCAAGGGCACCCATCCTTAAATGTGAATAAGAGTGGTTTGCCACATCGTGTCCCTTTTCTGCCATCATCCTTACGGCATCGGGATATTTCTCCGCCCACTGCCCCACAATAAAGAATGTAGCTTTTACATCCTCCTTTTCCAGGGTATCTAAGATCTTAGGTATGTCTGATGCCCCCCAAGCGCAGTCAAAGGTTATGGCAACCTTCTTTTCAGGGCAATTGACAGAATAGATGGGCAGGTCCCTGCTTGCTCCTGACACATGGCTTGACCCTGATGAAATAAAGCCTGCGGTTATGATAAGAATCAGCATTGACGCAAGAATTGCTGCGCTGAAAAAATTGCTGGCCTTTATAACATATATCCTCATAAAAAAACTCCTCAAAAATCTCTACTACATAAATATTTTAAAGGAGTCCAATATATGATTCCTATATGTATGCCATCTTAAGCACACCATTGTTTTTTTTGGAGGAATATCTTGAAATCTTCAAGCTTTAAGGGCTTGCTTAAGTAATAGCCCTGCGCGGTATTGCAACCTATTTTTTTCAAATACTCAAACTGCTCCTTTGTTTCTATGCCTTCAGCAATCACTTCCATTCCCAGAACGTGGGTAAGCGCTATAATACTGCCTGTAATAGCTCTTTCTCTTACATCTGCTTCTAAATTCTTAATATACTCCCTGTCAATTTTTATTACATCTATAGGCAGCTGCTTTAAGTAAGAAAATGATGAATAGCCTGTCCCAAAATCATCCAAAGCGACACGCACTCCCCTTTCTTTAAAAAAACTCAGCATTGAAGCTGCTTTTGAGAAATTTTGAACAAGAGAACATTCTGTAATCTCCAATTGAAGCTTATCAGGGGGTATTTCAGTTTTTTTCAATATATTCATAACTTCTTCGCAAAAGCCTTCTCTTTTAATCTGAACCGGGGATACATTGACAGCAACAGATAACTCCATGCCTTCATCATTCCACCTTTTGCAATGACTGCACGCCTCCTCCAGCACCCAATTCCCGATGTCATATATAAGACCGGTAGCTTCAGCAATAGGTATAAAAACACCGGGAGGGATATTCCCGTGCTCTTTTGATTCCCATCTTAATAATGCTTCCGCTCCTGTTATTTTTCCTGACAAAATATCTATCTGCGGCTGAAACACCAGATAGAGCTCTTTTCTGTCCATTGCCGGCTTCAGGCTTTCGCTGATTTCACGGTCATTATTAAGCTTTGCTTTTATTTTATTGTTGAAAAAGCAATATGTGTTCCTTCCTTCAAGCTTTGCCTGATACATAGCCAGCTCTGCATTTATAAT
>JAOACY010000013.1 GCA_026417615.1 Clostridia bacterium | reverse complement strand
TATTTCGCTCCGGCAATCAGGGCACCCATGTCGAGGGCGAAAATGGTCTTATCCTTTAAGCCCTCGGGGACATCCCCTTTCAATATCCTCTGCGCAAGTCCCTCCACCACGGCAGTCTTACCAACACCCGGTTCCCCGATTAATACCGGATTGTTCTTGGTTCTTCTGGAGAGTATCCTTATGGCCCGCCTGATTTCAGCATCCCTTCCGATAACAGGGTCAAGCTTGCCGCTTTTTGCGAGCTCCACTAGGTCACGTCCAAACCTTTTTAAAGCATCATAGGTTTCTTCCGGGTTTTTTGATGTAATTCTCTGGTTGCTTCGCACCTTGCCAAGAGCCGCCATAAATTTCTCCAGTGTAATCCCAAAACGTTTGAATATGGTCTGTGAAGGAGTATTCTTTTCCTTCAGCAGGGCCATATAAATATGCTCCACGCTTGTATATTCATCCTTGAACCGCTTCGCCTCATCCTCCGCATGGATCAGGACTTCGTTGAAGCGCCTTGTGGCATACAGGCTTGAGGCTCCGCCACCGTATACCTTTGGTAGCTTTTCAAGCTCTATCTCAATATCCTTTATATATAGCTGGACATCCTGCCCCATATATCCTAAGAGCTTTGGAATAAGGCCGTCCTCCTGGGCTGCCAGTGCAAGGTGGATGTGCTCTCCGTCCACCTGCTGGTGTCCCATTCTAACTGCTATGTCCTGAGCTGCTGAAACCGCAGCCTGGGCTTTTTCTGTGAATTTATCTATATTCATGGCTTACTCCCTCCTATTCTTTTACATAGCCCTGACCCTTGATGCCTGCCTGAGCTTTTCATAAAGCTCCTTCATTTCGTTGGTCAGATGGCTTGGGTTTACAATCCGTATTTTGAGGTATAGATCTCCTCTTCTGCCTGTTCTGTCCACATACCCTTTTCCTGAAACACGTATTTTGCTGTCGGTTTGTATTCCTGCCGGTATCTTTACTAAAATCCTGCCATCTATGGTATCAACCGCTGTTTCGCTGCCCAGGGCAGCATCCCACGGCATTATATTCACTGTCATTGTCAAATCGTTACCCTCAAGAGTAAAGCGTTCACTGGGCTTTATCCTGAGGGTAAGAAATAAATCTCCGTTTTGTCCTCCATTAAAGCCTGCCTCTCCTTGCCCTTGAAGTCTTACCCTTTCTCCGTCTCTCACACCCTTGGGGATTTTAAACGAAAGGCTTTTTGTTCCACCCTGTCCCCTGATAGATATCCTTTTTTCCACTCCTTGAAAACCTTCCTCGGGAATGATTTCCAATTCCGCCTCAATATCTTCCCCATGATATGAAGACCGTCTGCTCCTGTTATTTACACCTGCATGGTCAAAAAAGCTGTCAAAGCCAAAGCCTCCTCCTCCAAAAAACATATTGAAGAAGTCGCTGTGATCCATTCCCCCGCCTGTCCTGAACTCATACTTCACATTCTTTCCAAACCCAAACTGTGACGGGTCAAAATCAAAACCATTTTTAAAGTTGTACTCATTTCCGAAATTATCATATTTCTTTCTCTTGTCCTGATCGCTCAAGACCTCGTATGCTTCATTAATGTCTTTGAATTTTTCCTCAGCCTGCTTGTTTCCTGGATTTGTATCAGGGTGATATTTTTTTGCCAGCTTCCTGTAAGCTTTTTTAATATCCTCCTGGGAAGCATTCTTATCAAGCCCGAGAATGCTGTAGTAATCCTTGTACTGCATGAAGCACACCTCCTTCCATCATTTTGTAATTTATTCCATGAACTGCATTATATATTCTGCATATAGCACTGAATTTTATGCCTTTTTACAGCTGCAAAACCCCTTATCTTAAAGATAAAGGGGTTTTGCAAAATTTCCATGCATCGGGCAGAAATTAAGAAATATCAATTTTCCTTCCCTTTGGTTTGGTTTCTTCCTTTTTAGGGAGCACCAGAGTGAGAATTCCGTTTTCATGCTTTGCTGTAATCTTGTCGCTTACAACGTTTTCGATTGAAAACGACCTCACCATGGAGCTTGTTCTTCTTTCCCTTCTTAAGTAGTTGTCCTTCCTCTCCTCATTACTCTCGTCCCTGTTCACGCTGATTGTAAGCCTGTCGTCATGAACCTCCAGGTTTATTTCTTCCTTTTTAACTCCAGGCAGCTCAGCCTCAAGAATATATTCCTTGTCATTTTCACTGATGTCAACTCTCATCTGATTGCTTTTGCTGAAGAAGGAAGGAAGAACCGCGTCGTTGAAGAAATTCTCAAAAATGCTGTCAATGTCAAAATAGTCACCGTTTCTTCTTTGAAGACCTCTGCCCTTTCTTTCAAATGGAACCAATCCGAACATAAACAACACCTCCAAAAATCTCATTTTTTTTTGACCTTGTTCGGTCCTTACACTATTATTTATACAATATTTGTATTGCTTTTTCAACTGTTGACTTTGACCATCTTTGACCTTTGTTTTAGACTTTTTTTGAAATATTTTAGTTTATCTTCTTAAATCTCAAAATTTCTTTATTTTTTGGAATATTTATGTTATGCCTCAAAAATATTGAAACTTGATTCTACAGCAAAAAAACTTATTTAAAAGTACTTATGGATGTGAAAATGCCAGCCACTATGTACACCAAGTGGCTGGCACATATTCCCCGTCCCTTCAAGCTCTTAATAATCCATGTCACCGGCAGGCATGGAAGGTGCTTTTTTCTTTTCACGCTTTTCAGCTACAGCACTTTCTGTGGTAAGAATCATAGATGCAACCGATGCAGCATTCTGCAGCGCTGACCTTGTAACCTTGACAGGGTCGACAATACCGGCCTTGAACATGTCCACATACTCTTCCTTGGCCGCATCAAAGCCAATTCCTTTCTCGCTGTTCTTGACCTTTTCCACTATAACAGAACCGTCAAATCCTGCATTTGCAGCTATCTGGCGGAGAGGCTCTTCAAGAGCCCTGAGTATGATGGATGCTCCTGTTTTTTCATCGCCGTGAAGAGTATTGATCAGCTCGTTAACTTCAGGGAGTGTATTGATGTATGCCGTACCTCCCCCTGGAACAATACCTTCTTCAACAGCAGCCCTGGTTGCATTCAGCGCATCCTCCACCCTGTATTTCTTTTCCTTCATTTCAGTTTCGGTAGCTGCTCCCACTCTGATTACGGCTACACCTCCCGCAAGCTTAGCCAGTCTTTCGTTGAGTTTTTCCTTGTCGTAGCTTGAGGTGGTTAGCTCAATCTGCTTCTTGATGGATTCCACCCTGTCACGGATTGCCTTGGAATTTCCCGCGCCATTTACAATAATAGTGTTTTCCTTCTGAACCTTGACGGATTTTGCCTTACCAAACCATTCAAGCTTGATTTCCTTTAAGCTCATGCCAACCTCTTCAGATATGACCTCGCCGCCTGTCAGGATAGCAATATCACGGAGCATTTCCTTCCTTCTGTCACCGAAGCCCGGTGCTTTCACAGCGACACATGTGAATGTCCCGCGAAGCTTGTTTACGACAAGGGTTGCTAATGCATCCCCTTCCACGTCCTCTGCTATCAGGAGCATTTTCCCTCCGTTTTTTACTACCAGCTCAAGTGCTGGCAGCAAATCCTGAACATTATTTATTTTCTTATCGGTGATGAGGATATAGGGGTCTTCCAGAACAGCCTCCATTTTTTCATTGTCCGTAACCATGTATGGGGATACATAACCTTTGTCAAACTGCATTCCCTCGACAACTTCAATAATGGTGTCAGATGTCTTGTTCTCTTCAATGGTGATGACGCCCTCTGCCGTAACCTTTTCCATTGCATCTGCGATAAGCTGGCCTATTTTTTCATCACCCGATGAGATTGTGGCTACAAAAGCCATGTCATCCTTGCCCTTTATCTTCTGGCTGTTCTTTTTTATGCTTTCGACCGCTTTTTCAACCGCTTTTTCCATTCCTTTTTTCAATATGATTGGATTTGCCCCGGAGGCAACATTTTTAAGGCCTTCCCTAACAATAGCCTGTGCAAGCAGAGTAGCTGTGGTTGTTCCGTCACCGGCAATATCGTTTGTTTTGCTGGCAACCTCCTTTACAAGCTGAGCGCCCATATTTTCATAAGGGTCTTCTAACTCTATTTCCTTTGCGATTGTAACACCATCATTTGTAATGGTGGGTGAACCGAATTTTTTCTCCAACACGACATTTCTTCCTTTTGGCCCCAAGGTAACCTTGACGGCGTCCGCCAGCTTGTTTACACCTGCTTCAATGGATCTTCTTGCTTTTTCATCAAATGATATCATCTTTGCAGCCATTATAAAACAACCTCCTTATTCGATTATTGCCAGGATATCATCCTGCTTTACCAAAAGATATTTCTCGTTGTCTAACTTTACCTCTGTTCCTGCATATTTGCTGTAAAGAACCTTGTCGCCTTTTTTTACAGCCATTTTGATTTCGTTTCCATCCTTCACATCACCCGGCCCAATTTCAACAACCTCAGCCATATATGGCTTTTCCTTCGCATTGGACGGAAGCACGATCCCGCTTTTAGTCGTTTCTTCACTTTCAATTTCCTTCAAGAGTACCCTTGTGCCCAGAGGTTTAACCTTCATAAATCAACCTGCTCCTTTCATATGTTTATTGTATATAAAAAAGCGCTTTAAAACCCCTTCTAGTTTTAAGATAAAATATCGATAACGGTTAAACGCTATTAATATAAATATCAATAAATATAAAAGGAATATTAAAACGCTTTATTAGCACTCAATATAGCCGAGTGCTAATAATATTTTATTAAACTTGTATTTTCCTGTCAAGATATTTTTTATAATTTATCTTGTTGTTATGCTTACAGTTCTGGTTGCTTCATCCCAGCCGACAACACAATTCAAATTTTCAGCTGCAAACCTGACCGGAACAAATGTGCGCTCACCTATAATCCTTGGAGGAACATCGTTTGATATCGAGACTCCATTAACAAGCATTTCTTTGCTTCCAACCACCATTTCAATAATTGTATCTTTGCGAACAATAGTTATTCTTTTTTCTCTGTCATTCCAGCTTACAGTTCCTCCCAAGGCTTCAACCACAGCCCTGATAGGCATAATGGTTCTCCCTTCAAAGATCAGAGGCTTTGTGCCTCTTCCCGGGTCTATTTCCTGCCTGTTTCCGTTTACTGTCATATATGAATCCCCAATGACAAGAGTTATAACTGTGTTTGTTCTTTCACCATTCCCTCCTTCGTATTGTCCGTTCACTTCATCCGAAAAAGGAGGAAGCTCCAGATTAACTGTCGGATACCTTATTCCCCCGAATAAAGGCGGAAAAAGCACCGATTCACCTCCTGAAGCCTGCTTCCAGTTATTAAAAAGCATCTCAATTTTCTGGTAGTATCCGTCATAAAAAATAGCTTTCAAAGGCAGGCCGCTGTTTTTATCAGTGAATAGCTGCAGCTTGACATATACATTCATTATAGGATCAATTTTTTTACTTTTCTCCCAAACCTGGCAGGTTATTCCGTTTAATTGCTCATTTCCCTTAAGGGCGAAAGGCAAGCCCTTGAATTCAGGGATGTAGTCGTCAAGATCGTAGCGCAAGCTTTCATTTTTAGGAAATTCCTGATAGCTTATTACCTTGGTTTTGCTCTTTTTATCCCAGAACAGTATAGGATCTCTCACTCCCTGCTCAAGCTTTTGCTTTGAATCCAAGGCGGAAAATCTATAGCTTCTGGTGTATTCAGGAGTTGTGCTTGCAGCAGAATTATAGTATTTTATCGAAACATCACAAGTGCAGTTTTGAGGAGAAAGAGCACCTTTGTTTTGTTCACTGTTCGCCTTACCAGCTTCAAGCGCAAAGGCTCTCAGGTTCTTAAGATAGAATTCCGCAGGTGCGGCTCCAACAACCGGATAATTTTTTTCTATTTTGTTTAACAGGCTTTCTATTTTTTCCTGCTCACAGGATTTGGCTTCATTGAAATACTCAAGCTTTTTGCCTTCAACAAAAAATTTTAAGGTTTCGAAGACATGATAATTGACTGAGCGGGTCCCAGCCAATGAGCTCCTGTACCTGTCCAAGGGAGAAGTTATCTGGCTAGCCAAGGAGTTAAGGTCAAGCTCCCATGGGCCTGTGCCGGCCGAAGAAATTCCAGTTCCAGGCAAAGAGGCAAAATCAAGACGCCATTCCTTCATTTTGAGTGTGTTTTCAGGTTGTGAACAGTGTGGGTAAAGGGCTGCCACTTGAAAATAAGCTTCTCCCGTAAAAGGAGCTTCAGTCTTGGAGCTGCCTAGAAGCACATAACTGCCGGGTGAGCTCAAACGGTTGGCTTCCTGTTTGTAACCGCCCTCTACGCAAACATTTATTCCTTCAGCTTCAAGCTTATTGCTGGAAAATACAAACCCATCCTTCTCCAATACGGCATAGACCTTGTCAAAGGGCCTGATATCGGCTCCCTGAAGCTTAAACTTCCCGCCTGTGCTTTGCGCATTAAGTTTTATGGCATATTCGACAGGAAGAGAAATATTGTCTTGGGGATGAAGCGAAATATTGTTTGAGCGTTCTATGTATATGGACACAGGACCGTTATAAGTCGAATCATCCTGTCCCGAGCCGCTCAGATAGCCATTAACAGTATCTGTAAGATAATCCGCAGCCTCTATGGCCACATGGTCAAAAGGAAAGCTGGCCTCACGTGGATACGACCAGATATTTGAGCTTCCCGGAACTTTAATTCTAACCATGCTGCCTTTTTTTAAATCATAGGGCTTTATGAAGGCTCCGGAATTATCCGTTACCGTGCTCAAAACCTTTTCATTTCCCGAAGAATCATTTATTTTCAACTGAATTTCTTTGTTTGCATATGGTTTTGCTGTTGCTTTTTCGGCTATTTTACCTTTGATAATATCCTTATAGGCGCATGCTTCTGTAATGTCTATACTATAGCCTCCTGAGCGTTCCTTTACATAGTTGAAAAGAGGATACTTATACTCATATATAGTTTTGCTTTTATCAAATGATTTTACCTTTATTCTTCCGTTTATTTTTACAAAGCCGTCCCCCTTTATGCTCAGGTAATCTCCTCCGCCTTGCAAACCGGCTTTTGCTTCAAGGAGGACTCCAAGCTTGTTGTCAAAAATAACCTTGCATTTTCCAAGAACATCAAAGGCAACCTCAGCTAAGAGGCTGGTTTCTCCCTTTACGTCTGCAGAAAGAGACAAGCCCATTGGTGTAAATGTAAAGCTTACTTCTTTTACAGTATTAAGACTGGAAGGTAAATAATATGAAGTATCTCCCTGAAGCCCCGCCCTTATACCGGAGCTTTGTTTTACTGAATAATCCATCGTAATGCGGCCGTCAACGCCCAGAACAAGGAAAAAACCTACAGTAATCTTGCAGCCTTTGGCAGGAATGGTAAAATCGTAAAGCGGAATTTTTACATCTTTTTTTATTTCCGCAAGCATCTCAGCCTTTACTTCCGCAGTCTGAGATGCAAAAAACACAAACTTGTAGCCGTTGTCTTTCGTGTATTTTACTTCAACGGCAGGGGAATCAAGATTCAAGCTTCCTTTCAGAGCGACCTCTATGCGTTTTCCTTCCTTGTCGTACCCCGGAATGGTTTGACGTTCGTCAAAATAAAAATTGAATCCCGACCTTTCAGTAGTTCCGGATTTCATTTTATAAGAAGTGGTGTTGATACCCTTGGCAAGGGTAGTAATATTTGCTTCGTTTAAAAATACTATCTGCTCTGGAATTGATATTTCTTCAACAATTTTGTCTTCGTCCGCTAAAACCATGTAGAGGCTGCCGGTATCTGCCCTTACAAATTCAAATGCCAGCATGGAGAAGGGATCAATATATATCCTGCCCGGAACGACTGAAGGCAGGAGAGATTGGCTTATTTTCCCGCTGACGGCTTTCTCTTTTATGATTTGAGAGTCTGCTTCGCTCAGCCAATTAACACCTTCCTTGAGTCTTAAGCTCAAATTTTTCAATGACGCAGGCTGAATGCCCTTTAGCCTTGCATCCCTTGAAATGTCCGGAAGGTCTGGGAATCCCATATTTTGTATTGTTTTCCCATCTATGGGATTTAATAAAAAAGGTTCATTGACAATAGCAGCACAGGTTGAACAAGCCGGCAATATCCATGCTGAAATGAGTATAGGCAGCAAAACCAGTATAAAAAGCTTTTTAAATAACAAATAGAAGCTTTTCATATAAAATACACCCTCCCCATCTTTTTTATTCGGAAGCGGCAGGCTGCAAGGAAATTGTTATTATTGTCTGATAGCCCTGCTCAGAGCTTTTTCCCACATCCATGGTATAGGCATACCCGTTTTTGGTCCCCATGGATGTAAGGCTTTCATCAGTTTTAGTTTCCATATTCGTCTTTGCGCCTTCTAATACCTTTTCATAAAAAGCTATAACCTTTTTCACTTCATCCTTGCTATAGGCTGAAACAGTATACGAGCCTTGCAATTCAACAGCCGAATATATGAAGCTGTTTTCATAAACGGGGAACTTATCAGACGGATAGCCTTTTGGCAATTCTACGCTTTTCCCGCCTGAAACCGCCAGGCTTCCATCTTCATTTTTTAATACTATTGATTCCTTATTTGCTTCATTGACTTCAACAGCTTTTTTTTCCTGTTCGCCTGAGCTGTTAATTTCCGTCCGGTCCTGCTTGGTTTCTCCGCCTGAGCACCCCGCACCGGTAAATATGATTAAAGCTGAAATTAAAAAAAACAATAAATTTCTTTTCATCCACTCCATCCTTCCCTCTTAATTCTTATCTTATTATAACATATAAATTGACAATAATAACCAATACTTATTATAATATAAATACAAAGGGTGTTTGTAGTGCCTAAAGTCATTATTCCAGTGACTTATGGCCAAAAATCAAGCTAACCGTTTTAAAATGATGAGGTAAAAATGACCGAGACCTTTGTGTATGAATCTTATTACATTGCTCTTTTTCATTTTATTTCCCTTTTTTTGATTGTTTTTATTAATACCGTGATTTATTTGAAGGCAAAAAAGGGCTCTTTATTAAGCTCATTTTTCGTTTTGCAGGCTATCCTTGCTCACTGGATTATTGCCAAAATTCTTAAAACCTTTGCGCCTGATGCCAACCTCAAGTTCTTTTTTGTTGCCTGCCAATATGCCGGCGTTTGCTTTCTCGGACCCGCTTTTATCATATTTGCAAGTATTTTTGCAACCGGCGTCAAGCCTTGCCGTAAGATCATTCAGCCCTTATTAATTTCTTCAGCCATATTTTTTATAATAATTATAACAAATTCTATCCATTATTTGTTTTATTCCAGCTTTGATTTCTGGGGCGACAGCTTCGGGCCGCTTTTTTATTTGTATCAGGGCTATAGCTTTTTGTTGTTTATAATTGGAATTTTACTATGCGTTAAGAAATTTTTTTCCGGCTTAATTGAAAAACGCATTCAAACCCTATTTTTCACCATTGCCATTGCCATCCCTTTGATTGCAAACATTCTTTATGTTTTTCGATTCTTCAAGAAAATTTTTGGGTTCTCTCCCCCCTTTGATATAACTCCTATGTCTGCCTCCGCCTCTCTTGTACTGCTTGCTTTTGCCACATTTAAGCTTGATTTTTTTGACAATCTTAAAATTGCTCGAAAGTCCGCTTTGGCAAACATACCTGAAGGTATTCTGCTTGCAAAGGGTGACAGGATTGCAGCTTTTAACGAAACCTTCAAACAAATGAAGCTCTCGGGAAAGCTTTCTCCATGCTCTGAGGAAAGCATGGAAAAAGGTTTTTGCAAACAAGCCTTTTCCCCTTTTGAAAAGCTCTCCGCAGATTTCGATACAAGTACAGAGCATGATTTTACTTATAAAACACAAGGCGGCTTGCACATCAGGGTTATTTGCAGGCCGGTAGCGCATAAGTTTTATAGGGGAGCATACATATGCTTTGTGGATGTTACGGCAAAGCAAGCAATCATAAAGGATTTGCAGAAAAAAAACGACAAGCTGCAGTCAGCCAATCATCAATTGAAGCTCCAGGCTGAAATAAAGAAAAGGCTTGTTGTTGCAAGAACACGCAATTATATTGCCCAGGAGGCTCATGACATTCTGGGGCACTCTATCATGCTTGCGATTTCATTATTGGAAATAGCAAGGCTTTCCAACGATGAATCCCAAGCAATGGAATATATCTCGAGGGCAAAAAAAATAATAATTAATAGCTTGATGGAACTAAACATGGTTGCTTCAGCGGAAAATAACTGTCCCTCAAAAAGCCAGGGAATTTTTGAAAGGCTTGAAAAACTGGCTGATGAGTTCCGTACCGCTTTTGTTGCCGTGGAAATAAGCTCCTCTGGCTTAATGCCAGAGCTTGACGGCTTGATTGCAGATACCATATTCAAGGTAGCCCGCGAAGGCATAACAAACGCATTGCGTCATGGGAAGGCAAGCAGAGTTGACATTATCCTTAGGAACAAAAATCAAATAATTGAATTATATATAATTGACAACGGTTCAGGCTGCGGAACATTCCAAAAGGGCATGGGCATCTTTGGCATGGAGCAGCGCATTTGTGTCCTTAAAGGCAAATTCAACTGCCATTCCTTGGACGGTCAGGGCTTCTGCATTCAAGCCTCCATTCCTCTTTGCCAAGCCGTCAAATAATATTGTTTTGCAATGCGAAAACCGCAATTTGTGTACGGTCCTTCAATCCGGTTGCGTCCAGGATACGGGATATCCTGTTTTTTACCGAGCCTTCAGAATAATTAATAGCCTCTCCTATTTCTTTATTGCTCTTGCCGTCTGTCAAAAGCCTCACAATCTTCCTGTCAACAGCGTCAAGGCCGTACTTGTCATAAAATTGCTCATATGCTTCATGCTCAATTGTTTTTTTAGCAGCAGGAAGCTTAATTCGCTTTCGTACAAGTCCTGCTATTTCATCCTGCATAATAAAAAGCCCCTCGGAAACGCACTTAATGGTTTTTATCAGCAGCTCAGGCTTTATGTCTTTTAAAACATAGCCGTTCGCTCCTTTTTTATAAGCCTCCAGCACATTTCGCTCGTCTCCGAAGGTAGTCAGCATAATTACTTTAATGTCAGGCATTTCATTTTTTATGCTATCCAGTGCAAAAAAGCCATCCTTAAAAGGCATTTTAATGTCAAGAAGCACAATGTCCGGCTTGTTCCGTCGGCAAATATCCAAAATTTCCTCTCCGTCGCCGGCAAGGCCTGCAATCTCAAATTCATTGTCAGACGAAAGCACCATTTTAAGCATTTCCCTAAGCAATACCTGATCATCAGCTATAGCTATTTTAAGCATTTTCCTCGTCCCTTCTCCCATCCTGAATTAGTTTTTGCATAGCAAGGCGTATTCCTGACATTATTTCCCTGCATTTGTCAATCAAATTCGGTAATTTATCATTTTTATTATCAAAGGATACTGCTTCAATTTCTGAAAACAGCTTTTCAATTTTGACACTTAGAACCTCCTTTAAATCTTTTGCGGCTTTTTCCTTTTGTTCTTCTTCCAAAAGCCTTTCTGAGGTATCCAGAAAAGCATTAAGCTTGATATTGGTTTTTTCAAGCTGTTCATTTTTTGCCTTCAATTCGCCTTCAAGCACCGTTTTTTCTGTGATGTCATGGAAAATCAGCACTGTAGCCTGAATTGCTCCTTTTTTATCCTTTACCTCACATAAACTGTATTGGTAGTGCCTTATGCCATCAAATGACTTAATTGCAACCTCTTCATGCTGCAAAAGACCATTTTTTTCAATAAACTTTTTTGAAACCGTATGCTTATTCAAGCTTATAAAAAAATCATTTATTGCAAGCCCGTCCTGAAGGAATGCCCACGATTTTCTTGCCAGGCTGTTTGCATCTATCAGCTTGCCGCTTTTTTCAAATATCAGTATGATGTCATGATCAAGCTCGTTCATGAAATTGTCTATGGATACCGGAGAAAGCTCAACAAATAAATGCTGTCTGGTCAGCAAAAGGAAAAAAATGAATACGGCGAAATCCACAACATTTACAAAGCCCTGCAATATAACTGATTTGTTTTCAAATAAGCAATAAATACAAAAAATATTTGTAAGGAAAACCAGGGCATACGCAGAATAATGCATAAGCCTGCCGCCATGGCGATGCATCCAGGAAAAAATGCAAAGCAGCAGGGCGGCAGCCAAAAGAGCAGCAAATCGCTGCGAAGCAATATACAAGTTCCGCAATTCAAGAGTCGGAGAAACAAGTGACATCACCCCTAAAACAGGAAGGGTTAAGAAAACCGTCAACTCAACAATTACGACCCATAATAGCAAGCTTTTTTCCGCTTTAACAAACAAATATGCACATAAAAAGGCTCCGAGGATTACACAGGCAATGGCTGCTGCTATCATAAGCATTGCCTGTGTTGAATAAGCGGCATAATAGTTTATCATAGTTTATGGAACACGCACGCTTACAGCATTTCCTCTTACTTTCGCTCCATTATAAACCGCTGTTACGCTAAAGTAATATGCCTGTCCTTTAACCAGCTTTTCCCCGAAGTCACCCCCGTTATAGCAGTCACCGGCCTGTACAACCCAGTTGTTCCTGTTTTTATCTGTTATCCATTGCTGATAACCGTCTTCAGGATATTTGGGTGTCGGGTTGTTTTTTGAGATAACTATTTTATAGCCTTGGAGCCTGCTGTCGTTGATTGTATTCCAGCTTATAAGTACCTTTCCGTCAACTGCTTTCACATTAACCACCGGAGCCTGAAAGCTTGAGGATGCATTTGATGCATTAACTGGATATGCTATTTGAATTACATTTCCTCTTAGCTTCACATCTTCATAAACCACAGTTACGCTGAAATAATATTTTTGCCCTGGTATCAGATAGCTTCCGAAATCCCCGCCGTTATAAGCTTCTCTGTTGTCTATTACAGCATATGTGGTGTTACTGTCCTCAATGCAATATAAATAACCGTCCTCAGGATATGACGGATATGGATTGTTCTTTGAAACTACAACTTTATAATATCTGAACCTTCTGTCTTTTACCGCATTCCACCTTAATACGATTTTCCCGTTTTCAATATTGCCGGAAACCTTTGGAATAGTATACTGTACAGAGCTTTCTTCGTCCTGCAGTTCAAGATTAGATGCATTGTTTTCTTCCACATTTTCATAAGTTACTTTCTCTTGTGAGCTATTCATAACGTTATAAAGCAGAACGGCCGCCTGGGCTCTTGTCAAAGACCCTTGAGGATTAAAAGCCTTCTTTGTAGAGTCCGCAAGAGCATTTCCCTTCATAATTCCATGCTTTACTGCCAAGGCAACATATTTTTTCAACTTAGGAGATATGCCTTCCTTATCATTAAAAACATCAAGAAGGCTTTCGTCATAATCGTCATTTTCCAGTTTTCTTGCTTTTACCAGGGCAACAGCCATATCCTCTCTCACAGCAGGGTCCTCCGGCTTGAAATAATCGCCGCTGGATGTTCTGAAGCCGGTAAGGTAATACTTTGCCCTTTCAACATATTTATTCGCCCAATGGCTTGTACCGACATCAAGAAAGGTGCTCTTCCCAGGATTCGTTGCATCAAGTCCAAGAGACAAAACCATAAGCTTGGCAAAATCCGCTCTTGAAACAATATTGTCAGGTCTGTAGGTATTATCCGCATAGCCGTTTATTATTCCTTTTTCAACCATTTTCTGTATAGCCTCATATGCCCAATGCCCCGAAGGAAGATCTTTAAAGGCAGTTTTTCCTTCATTATGCTGTGCAAGGCCTGCTTCAGGGAAAACAAGAATTAATAGAGCAAATAAAGCTATAAGCGCTTGTAATTTCAAAGACTTCATAATACACCTCCAAATTAAACTATAATACTACACAAAAATACATTAGTATTTATGTTTCTATATTATACCATTTGCATTCGTACATATAAATAGGCATTAAATACTATTTTGTTGGAATCAGACATATGAAAGCCTCAATTACACAAAACGCTTGAATTCCTCTATATACCTTCTCATATCCTTCATCAACACAGCTTGGGGATTGCACCTTAGCACCATGCCGTCCATGTACATCAAGCTTTTTATTATCGGAAACATGCCCTGCTCAAAGCTCATGCCTGAGTTTACCCCAAGCTTTATTGTCTCCATCATCCTCTTTGTAAGGCTGACTTGTGATACGGTTGCGTTTTCAAAATCTTCATACAGCTTTAGCAGCTTTTCTTCATAGGCTTTGTAGCTGTTTCCTTCAAGAGTCACTTCTGACATCTGATTAAGCCAGTAGGCGCATTGTCTGAATTCATACATGCTTAAGCTCTCCATAAAATGAAACAAGCCTTTTCGCAGCCTTTCACCAACCCTTCCGATTGCGCCGCAATCTACAAAGCAAATGTCCTGCCCCTGCAGAATTATATTCCCCGGATGGATATCCCCATGGAAAATGCCAATGCCGAATATGTAGAAGCCATGAATATGAAATAGTTCCAGCAGTATGTCGTAAGGCATTTTCTTTTCCGCCAACAGCTTATCAAAGGTTTCCCCCTCTATATACTCCGAAACCATTATATTCTCCCCGGTTAATTCCGGCTTGATATTGATAAATTTAAGCCTAGACAGGTCAACCCTGTTTCGGTTTTGCTCCCAAATTTCAAATAAAAGATTTCTGTTTCTCAGCTCATTGCGAAGATCCAGCTCATCCAGCGTAAACGCTCTTATACTGTTTAAAATGCCCACCGGGTCAGCTACCTTGGCAAGCTTGGGATAAAACCGTATAATCCATTTAAAAAGCTGCAAAACACTTTGAACATCCTTCTCGAACCTTTGTTTGAAATTATGTTTGATAATTTTCACAGCTACACGTTCCCCTGACCTTAGGACACCTTCATGCACCTGACCTATCGAGGCACTGGCAAAGCTTTCTTTATTAAAGCTTTGAAAATTCCGTTCCAGCCAATGCTGTCCCATATATTTTTCAATTAATTTGTCTATGCTTTCTGAAGGGATTTTTTCTACATGGTTAAATAGTTTTGAAAGTTCATAGCATTTGTGTTCATCAAGGAAATCAATGCGAAGCGCAAAGGTCTGGGCTATTTTTACTGCCAAAAGGCCCTTTTTCTGGATTTTTTCAATATCAGGCTTCTTCTTATAGAATATTTCTCTTATTAGGTCTATGAAGCTAATGACATTCATAATGTCACCTTTTTAGGACTCGAATTTCTTCCAGTTCCGCCCCTAAAGCTATTCTCAAATACATCAAAATAATTATAGCCCAGGCCCATTTTGCCGTCTTGTAGTATTAAATTGGCCGATATTCTTCCAGATTCATAAATTGTGGGCAGTCCGCTGCCCGGGTGGGTTCCTCCGCCTACAATATAACAGCTTTTAAATTCCTGGAATTTGTTATGGGGCCTGAAATAGAGCATTTGAGTGAGTTTATGGCTGAGGTTGAACGTCGCTCCCTTGTATACTCCGTATTCTCTCTCCCAGTCAAGCGGAGTTATCACTTTTTCAACAACTATATACTTTTCAATATCTTTCAGCTCTGTTTTTTCCTTTATTTTATCAAGCACAAGCCTTCTGAAGCTCTCTTTATGGGCATCCCAGTCTATTCCGCTCGAGTTGTTTGGAACAGGCACAAGCACGTAAAGCGAGGACTTGCCCTTTGGCGCAAGGGTAGGGTCTGTAATCGAAGCATTGTGAATGTAGAAGGAAGGGTCGTTGGATATCACCTTGGTTTTTGCAATTTCCTCAACATTCTTCCTGTAGTCTTTAGCAAAAATAATATTATGATGCGTAATGTCATACTCTTTGTCAAGCCCAAGATACAGCATGAAGGTAGAACAGGAATAATCACGTCTGCTTAAATCTTTGTCTGTGTACTTTTTGCGGTTTTCTTCCCTGACAATATGAGTCATGGCATGGGCAAAATCTGCATTAATTACCACATAGTCAGCCATTATCCTTTCCCCGTTTTCCAGATATACACCTTTTGCTTTGCCATTTTCAACAATAACTTCATTGACAGGGGTTGACAGATGAATGCTTCCTCCCTCCTCTTTCACAATCCTTGCCATAGCCTCAGAAATTGTATTTAGGCCGCCAACAGGATGAAATATGCCTCCGCTGTGTTCGATATAGGAAAGTATGGTAAAGGCGCCCGGGCAGTTCCAAGGGGACATGCCCAGGTACTTGGATTGAAACGTCATAGCAATTCTCATTTCTTCGTGCTTGAAGTACTCTGACAACTTCCCGTATAGGCTTTTCCCAATGTCAAGCTTAGGAATTGCCTTAAGAAAAGCAGGACGGAAAAAATGAATAAATCTGTCATAGGGAATCTTCAGACAATTAAAAATCCTTTCAAATTTGACCTTTTCCTTCTCCATATAATATTCATAGCCGTTTTCATCGCCCGGGAAGAGCTTTTCAATCTGGTCTTTCATGTATTTTTTGTCCCTTGAAGGATAAAAATCAAGCTTCCCGTGAAACCTGAGGCGGTATAAAGGCTCAATTTCTTTCATTTCCAGATAATCATTCAGATTTCTTCCTGTAAATCGGAAAATATCCTCTAGTACTTCAGGCAGCATTAAGAAGGTAGGTCCAATATCAAACTTGAATTCGCCAAGCTCAATTCTCCCATTTCTTCCGCCTACATAATCATTCTTCTCATATATATGAACATCGTAACCATTATGAGCAAGCAGCATTCCTGCTGTCAGCCCGCCCGGGCCTGCTCCCACAACAACTACCTTCTTACCCACATCCATACCCCCTGGCAATTAATTTGGCTGTTTCAAAAGCATTTGCTTATTATTGACTGTCAAACAAGCTTTTATATTTATACCCGGATATTGTTGTGCAAAACATTTCATTACCAGGCATTTATATTTAACTTCTGATTATTATAAAGATTTGTGTTGTCATCTATGAAACTGAAGGACAAAATGCAAAAGAAATACCTACATAAACATAAATGCCATACAGTCAAATCCGTATGGCATTTGTGTTTATAAAATTGATGGTGGAGCTAAAGAGATTTGAACTCTCGACTTCCACACTGCCAGTGTGGCACTCTCCCGCTGAGTTATAGCCCCAAAAATGCTTGCAAGAACAATTTTATTACAAAATCAGCTCTTGAGTCAAGTAGTAAAATTGAGCGTTGATTGACTTTAAGAGCTAAAAAAAAGGCTGGGTTTGCTTTAACCAGCCTTTTTTATGCCGCTTGTCAATAATTCTCCGCAGCTACCTCGAAGTGTGCCTTTGGATGCTGACAAGCCGGGCATACGTCCGGGGCTTCCTCTCCCTCGTGCACATATCCGCAGTTTCTGCACTTCCACGCAACCTTTTCGGCCTTTTTGAACACAGTGCCGTTTATGATGTTTTGAGCCAGCTTATTGTATCTTGCTTCGTGATGCGCCTCAATAGATGCAATGAGCCTGAAAGCAGCGGCTGCTTCAGGGAAACCTTCCTGTGAAGCTACTTCAGCAAATTTGGGGTAAAGCTCTGTCCACTCTTCGTTTTCGCCTGAGGCTGCCGCCTTAAGATTGTCAAGGGTTGTTCCCTGGGCAACAGGATATGCCGCATTTATTTCCACCGCGGCTGGCAGCTCTCCATCAAGCCCCGCCATAAGAAGCTTGTAAAACCTTTTGGCATGCTCTTTTTCATTTTCCGCGGTTTCGATAAATATTGCCTCGATCTGTCTGTAGCCTTCCTTGTTGGCGACTGAAGCATAGTAGGTATATCTGTTTCTTGCCTGGGATTCTCCCGCAAAAGCCTTCATGAGATTTTCCAACGTCTTCGTTCCCTTTAAGCTATTCATAAATTACCTCCCTGTAAAATCAGTATGGGCTTTAATCGATAGATATATACCACATCATTATACAATAAAACAGTATAATAAATAAATGACCTATTTAAAGTCTTCCATTAACCCCTTTATTTTGTCCATATTTACAGGTCTGTCTACAAGCGGGGGGCCTTCCCTTAAAAATTCAATCTTGTCATGGTAGGTAGGTTTTTCCGCCTTATATATAACCCCAATAGGTATCCTTTCTCCCCATTCCGCCGCCTTTTCGAAAGCTGCCCTTTTATCTGAGCTGTCATAAGCCTCATCAAGCTTGTAAACTCTCTTGCTGTACCACTGGAAAGTGTTTATTTTATTGAAGCTTACACAAGGCTGAAGTATATCCACAAGTGCATATCCTTTATAATTTATGGCCTCAAGCATTACCGAAACAAGATGATCCTTGTCTCCGCTGAAGGCCCTGGCAACAAATCCCGCACCAAGAGAAAGCGCAAGTACAAGGGGATTCATAGGCTCATTAACCGTTCCGAAGGGCTGCACCTCTGTTATATGCCCCAAATCCGTAGTTGGTGAAGCCTGACCTTTCGTAAGCCCGTATATCTGGTTGTCATGCACGAAATGCTTAATATCTGCATTCCTTCTTATATTGTGAATGAAGTGGTTTCCGCCTTCGCCATAGGTATCGCCGTCACCGGAGTCAATAATAACGGTAAGGTCCCTATTTGCCACCTTTGCTGCAAAGGCAGGCGGGACAGCTCTTCCATGCAATCCGCAAAATCCGTTTGTATTGATGTATTGCGGAGTCTTAGCCGCCTGGCCTATCCCGCCAACCACCAGAACCTCGTGAGGTTGTTTTCCCGTCCGTTCCAGAGCTTCCCTTAAAGCCTCCAGTATGTTGTGATCGCCGCATCCGGGGCACCAGGCCGTCTCGGATGTGCAGAATCTGTATTCGCCCATATATTAAGCCTCCAATCATTTAATCATTTAAGCTTCTATTCATTATCCCTTTTTGTATTTTTCTTTCTCAGTTCTTAACTTTGCTTCTGCCACAAAAACCCATTTTCTGAAACTTGGATGAAATCACTAACGACTTGTCTTGCAATTCCTCGCACGCATTAATATGACGTCGTGTCACGTGATGCTCAAAATGCCATCCATGGCATTTTGGCTTCGGAATCACCTCAACGTTGTCGAGTGATTTATTCATCTTGTTCCAAGAAAAGCTGTTTTTGCGTTAGAATCAATTTTATGTTTTCTATGATAAATTCAGCGCAAATCGGTCTGCCGTCGTATTTTAATATGCTGCCGTCACATTTGATTCCCGTGCACTCACGAATTAAGGAGGCAAGCTGTCCTGTGGCATTTTGCTCAATGTTTATAACGGCTTTCGCCTTGCCTGCCTTTTCTAAAAGCAGCTTCTCAGGCAGAGGCCACACATCCCCAAACACAAGCGCCGCATACTTCTTCTCTCCTGTCTTGTTCAGCAGCTTTAACGCCTCTTTTACAGGTCCGTGCAAGGAACCCCACGCTACAAAAAGCGTTTCAAAGTCCCCATCTCCCAAAAAATCAGGCTCCTGCAGCTCTTTCTTCAAGTACTCGAGCTTTCTCATCCTCTTGTCATTCATTGCTTTCCTTACTTCGGCGCTTTCAGTTATATGACCCCATTCATCGTGTTCGTCACTGTCCACCAAAACTGTTTTGCCTGGAACTTTTCCGGGAATAATACGCGGAGATATGCCGTCAGGCGTCAGTTCATACCTTTTGTATTCTCTATCTCCTGCAAAATCATCATTGCTAAGGTATCTTTCAATCTTCACCCTGTCAAAATCAAAAGGCCTTGTTGTGGTTGTGGAATCAGCCAGGTACTGGTCACCCAGCAGTATAACCGGTATCTGGTAGTTGTCCGCCAGATTGAATGCCCTTACGGTCTGGTAAAAGGCATCCTCCGGATTCCTTGGGGCTATGACCATTCTTGGGAACTCTCCCTGGGAAGCGTTAATCACAAACTTCAGGTCTGCCTGCTCTGTCCTGGTAGGGAAACCGGTAGTAGGGCTGGGCCTCTGGATCTCTGCGATTACCAGAGGTACCTCCAGCATGGCAGAAAGCCCAAGGCCCTCGACCATGAGGGCAAAGCCTCCGCCGGAGGTTCCCGTCATGGACCTTGCTCCTGCGTAAGAAGCACCTATGGCCATATTAATAGCAGAAATTTCGTCTTCAGCTTGCTCTACGACAACTTCCGCCTCTGCCATTTTTGTTGCAAGGTAGTTCATTATACTGGTTGAAGGCGTCATGGGATAAGCTGAATAAAACTTGCACCCGGCAGCCAAAGCCCCAAGTGCTATAGCTTCATTCCCGCTTATTAGAATACTTCCGTCTGAATCGGCAGGCTCAATGCTGTACCTTGAATCAAGAAGCTCAAAACCCCTTTTTAGAGCTCCCATATTTTGCGTGGCAATATCTTGTCTGGCAAAAATCAATTTCAAAACGTCTTCCACGCAGGACATATCCAAATCAAACAGCTTAAGCACTGTCCCTAGCGCAGTGCTTCCCATTGCTTTTACATTTCCCGATGCTTTAGCTTCGGTTTTCAACGGAAGCCTTATAACCCTTTCATCAGCAAAGCTGATTTCTTCGTCGCAGATTACAAAGCCATTCTCTGACAAATCCTCCATATGAAGCCTTATTGTCTCATCATTCAAGGCTATAATGCCGTCCACGCTTTTCCTGTGGGAAGTTAGCTCTTCATTTCCGAATCTTACTTGTATGAAGTTATGTCCCCCTCTTACTCTGGACATATAATCACGGACAGTAAAAATTTGAAACCCCTTCCTTTTGAGCACTCTCTCGAGGATTGCCGCCAATGTGTCCATGCCTTGTCCCGCCGAACCACCTATAAGAATGTTGTAATCCATCTCTCCACCTCATTTTTAGATATATGCAATTTAAAATTTATTTACCCAAGGTTATGCTGCGTTAACATTTATTTTATGCATGGATCCAAATTACAGCATTTCATAAAATTCGATTAATAATTTGGCTTAATTTGCACAGGTTATATATAAAATTGATTCTACTTCAAAAACAGCTTTTCTTGAAAGCGGAGGTAATAATGAAGCTTCACATACATGAATATAATTTTGACAGCAAGATTGCAAATGGCCACAACCACAGAATTCTTGGATATACGGAAGGGATTATCGGCTTTAATATGTTTCACTTTCACTATTATTGGGGCATATGCTCCTATACCGGCCATACCCACTATTTTTCAGGCTTTACGGGCCTTGCGGCAAAGACTGAAAACGGACACATACACAGAATCGAAGGATCACTGGAGCCAAACATCCAGCATGAGCATAAATTGACGGGCTTTACTTCGGAGGAAGTCAACTATATACCTAAGCGAATTTCAAGGACTGCGCTGATATAAAACTCCCTTTCTACCACTCGCCTTGTACTTGTGCATACTTGTGGTCAACATTGAAATCTGCCTTGTCAAAATAGTCGGCTACACTGCCGAAGGTAGCATCCACGTCTATCCATCTGTTATCATGCCTGGAATAAACCTGATTCCAGGCATGATCCCCCCATGACATTCCGCTGTAAGCAAGTCCTGTCACAAGTCTTACCTTCATGTCAACTGCCCTGCACATGGCAACATACAGGCATGAATAGTCAAAGCAAACACCCTTGCGGGTCTCGAAAGCAACTATCGCTCCGGATGAAATTCCCCTTGGATCCTTCCCAAGGCTTACCGCTTTTTCAAAGTCATATTTGATATTTCTGCTGACCCATTTATATATTAAAAATGCTTTTTTCCTGTCGTTCTTTTCATATCCAACTATTTTTTTGGCAGTTTCATCTATTTCCGCCTTCGATTTTATAGCTTCATCCAATGTAACACCATTAAAGTATTCTATTACCTTGATGTTTCTTTTCTGAAGCTGCTCCTTTACACGCTCCGAAAGCTCGGGAACACTCGCCCTCTCACTTCCTGGTATCACCCTTCCGATTTCCCGGAACGAGTCATTCACAAGAACCGGTATCCTTTTTGCGATATTTGAATTAAGCGCAGGGGCTAAGGCATGGCTGTACAGCATCCGGTAAAGGCCGGACTCATTCATTTCCCTTGAAAGAGCCAGCGCAGGAAAATAATAGGTATAGAAATTAAGCAGAAAACCAACTATCAGCACAATGTATAAAGACTTTGGAATTTCCCACACGGCACCGAAAAATCTTTTAGCGGCTTCACCAAAGGAATCAATAAATGAATAAAGTCCGTCAGTAAAGGGCTCTACCACTATTCTGTAAATTGGCACTGTTACAAGCTTCATTATTGAGACTGCAAAAAGAAGCGCCACAGGCACAGCAAAAAGATATGTCAGCACGTCATGCCCATAAAGAGCAGCTTTTATACTCCGGGGAATAAGATCGTATATTTGCTTGTATGGCTGGCTGTCATGCTCAAAAAATATTTTTTTTGTCAGCCATATAGAAATAAACATCGCCGCCAGAAATTCAAGGCTGTCAAAAAGAGATGCGATTTTATTGTGCATTCTCTCCCTTGAGAAATCGCTTAATGCTCCCGCAAGCACCGGCAAGGCAAAGAGCAGCAGCAACACAGCGGAAACAAAATTTATATTCATTGTAATATCCTGCTTTCTTTATACCTTAAATAATATCATAACCTCCTGCCCGCTCCATTACAATAAGAAATTTTTGAAATTTTTCAAATTATGACTTGCATTTTTAAAGAAAACAGGCTAAAATATTTTTAAATTAATATTTCAATTTTAAAACAATGATGTTTTACTACAAAGGATTTATTAAATTTAAACGAACGAGGACGTTTCAAATTTATTTTGATACGTCCTTTTTTTATTGATAGCAAGCATAAATGCTGTTACAATTGTAGTAATTTGTGCAAGCTATCAAAATTTCCGGAAATATTAATATATATAATAATTGAAAGGAGTTATTTAAATGTCAAAGCTATCAGAAATCTTTGGTTCAAATGTTTTTAATGATTCAGTCATGAGAGAGCGTCTTCCGAAAGCAACATACAAGGCTTTGAGAAAGACTCTTGACGCAGGTCTTCCTCTTGACCCTGCGGTGGCAGAGGTTGTGGCCAACGCAATGAAGGACTGGGCTATAGAAAAGGGCGCTACGCACTTCACTCACTGGTTTCAGCCTATGACAGGCATAACTGCCGAAAAGCATGATTCTTTTATCAATCCTACACCTGACGGCAGAGTAATAATGGAGTTCTCCGGCAAGGAGTTGATTAAAGGCGAGCCCGATGCATCCTCCTTCCCTTCAGGCGGCTTGAGAGCAACTTTTGAAGCAAGAGGATATACCGCATGGGATTGCACCTCGCCGGCTTTCATTAAGGATAATTCACTTTGCATTCCTACAGCATTCTGTTCATATACGGGAGAAGCACTTGACAAAAAGACTCCACTTCTCCGTTCAATGGAAGCTCTTTCAAAGCAGGCTGTTCGCTTGCTGAAGCTTTTTGGGAATACTACCGCCACACAGGTTACAACCACAGTGGGCCCTGAGCAGGAATATTTCATTATTGACAAAAAGATGTATGATTTACGAAAAGACCTTATATTCACAGGCAGAACCTTGTTTGGAGCGAAGCCTCCCAAGGGTCAGGAGCTTGAAGACCACTACTTCGGCTCTATAAAAGAAAGAATTTCCGCATACATGAAGGAGTTGGACGAAGAACTCTGGAAGCTTGGCATTTCCGCAAAGACCAAGCATAATGAGGTTGCTCCTGCACAGCATGAGCTTGCTCCGATATTTGCGACCACAAATATAGCCACAGACCACAACCAGCTTACAATGGAGCTTATGCAGAAAATTGCATTGAGGCATGGACTTGTATGCTTGCTGCATGAAAAGCCTTTCGCCGGAGTAAACGGTTCAGGAAAACACAATAACTGGTCAATGGCTTCAAATGACGGTCAGAATCTACTTGATCCCGGAAATACTCCTCACGAGAACCAACAGTTCCTTGTATTCCTGTGCGCGGTAATTAAGGCTGTTGATGAATATGCAGACCTCCTTAGGGTGTCGGCTGCCAATCCTGGAAATGACCACCGTCTTGGAGCCAACGAAGCGCCTCCGGCTATTATTTCAATATTCCTCGGCGATCAGCTCACAGACATACTTGAGCAGATAGAAAAAGGCGGAGCTACCTCATCCAAGCAGGGCGGACTTATGAATATAGGCGTAACTACCCTTCCTCCGCTTCCCAAGGATTCAACGGACAGGAACAGAACATCTCCTTTTGCCTTCACGGGTAACAAATTCGAGTTCAGAATGGTTGGTTCATCCCAGTCCATAGCTGCCGCCAACTTTACACTTAACACCATAGTAGCTGAAGAAATTGAGCAGATTTGTGACAGGCTTGAAAAAGCTGCTGATTTTGATGCTGAAGTTGAAAAAATTATTTTTGAAATAGTTAAGAATCATAAGCGTATAATTTTCAATGGTAACGGCTATTCTGACGAGTGGGTTGCAGAAGCTGAAAAGAGAGGTCTTCCCAATATCCGTACAACCGTCGAATCCATCAAGGCTCTGGTGGCAGAGAAAAATCTGGCTGTAATGGAAAAGCATGGAGTATTGAGCAGGGTTGAAATGCACTCACGTTATGAAATATCCCTTGAGCATTACATCAAGACCATAAATATTGAAGCTCTTACAATGCTCGAAATGGCTAAGCGTCAGATACTCCCTGCAGTTATAAACTTCACAACCGACCTTGCCGCTTCTATAAACTCAATTCAGGCTACCGGCCTTGAGGTTGATATATCTGTTCAGTCAGAATTACTTTCCGAGGTATCATCTCTGGCAGCTGCATTGAAGAAGAAGATTTCAGAGCTTGAGGATTCATTGTCAAAAGCTCAGGCTATGCATGGAGATACCTATGAACAAGCTTATTCCTACAGGTTTGACGTATTCGAAAAGATGGGCGAATTAAGAGCTGTGGCTGATAAGCTTGAAACTATGGTGGATGCTGATGTATGGCCTTTCCCCACTTACGGTGATATGCTCTTTAATATATAATAAAATATATAATAAATTAAAGGGTGTGCAGCTTAAGCACACCCTTCCTTTATTTTTCCGCTGTTTTCCCACTTGCTTTTGTACAATTCATCGTATATATGGTATTTGCTTTCAAACCTCCTGCCTTCGTTGTTTATTGCAAAAAGGCTTAAAGATATGTTTTCTGAAGGCTGAAGCTGTTTTTCTGACTTTTTGTAGAGTTCGGCAATTGATTGAGAAAACTCTTTTTGTATTTCCAGGCAAATTGAATCATCTCTTGTGCATTTATCTATCACGATAATGAATTCATCCTTTCCCAAGTGTCCCACAAAAGCATTCTCATAGTGATGCCTGCCTAAACTTTTAATAATTATGCTCTTAAGCATAAGTACTGCATTATCGGCATTTTCAGTTCCATAACACTTGCCGAACGCTCCGAAATTCTCCAATGATACGCTGATAACAGAAAAGGGTGCGTTCCTCCTGGCTAAATCTGCAAGAACACTGTCAGCAAGTTCCTTTCCTGGAAGTCCTGAGAAGGAATTTATATATTTTGCCTGATTTACTTCAAGAGAGGTGGATTTTTCCAAAATATCCTTAACAGTAGCAATTCCAACATACTCTTCATCCTTTGTAATAATTATATAATCATAAAGCCTGCTGTTGATTCTTGCTGCTGCAGATCTGGCCACGTCATAGAAGGGCTCATTGAAATCCACCACCATAGGTTCACTGTCCATCAAAAGCTTCACCGGCCTTTTCATAAACAATGAAACACCGTACTGTGTGGCCAGCTTAGCCAAAAAGCTTTCCTTCACAAGCAATCCCACAACCCTTTTTCCTTCAACTACAGGCAAGCCTTGGAGATTCTCGTTTCTTTTAAAAATTTCCGCAGCCTCTTCACCCATGGTTTCAGGAGATATTGACATGCACTCGGTGCATACCTCTCCTATTATTGCAACAGTAGAATTTTTATTACTAATGGTGCTAATCATCGGATTGCTGTTTGCTTTTGCAATTAATTCCTTCATGCTTTGGCTTGCTTCACAAGGTGTATCGGAAGGTTTTCCGAACAGATAACCCTGCCCCATATGTACACCTAGTTCTATCAATGCTTTTAAATCTTCCTCATTCTCTATTCCTACCGCAATAAGCTTTTTCCCGGTTTGGCTGCAGAAATCGCATAGCAGCTTTATCAAAGCCTGCTTTTCTGTGCTTTCACATACTCCTTTGACCAGACTTAAATCCAGCTTTATAAACTCAATATCTTTGTCCGTCAGCATTCTCATGCCCCCAGACCTTCCGCCTACCCTGTCAGCAGCAATTCTGCATCCTAGGCTTGTCAACCTCTGAACGCCCTTAAAAAATTGGCTGTATTCTTCAATTATACTATTTTCTTTTATTTCAAAAACAATCCTGGAAGGGTTGATATCTTTAAAATGTTTTTGAATCTCGCTCAAGTAATTATTATGAAAAGACTCATCCTCAACAAGAACTGTCTCAATATTAGTAAATATAAAATGATTTTTAGAAATATCTGTTGAGCGTTCTAATATTTTGCACTTGCACAGGTACTCCACCTCATGAAGTTTTTCCGAGCTTGCCGCAGCCTGGAACAAAGCGCCGGAATTGCGGACAAGGCAATTTTTCGGGCCTCTGCATAAAGCTTCATATCCTATAGTGCTGCCATCTACAAGAGAAATTATCGGCTGGTAGAAAACATCAATGCTTTTATTTAAAACAACATCATCAAGAACGGTTTTAAACCTTTTTAAAATCTCGCTGTTAACTTGACCCATATTTATCACACACCAAGTTTAAAAATAATACATATTTTTCTACATAATTTTATTTTTTTCTTGTTGTGTTAATATTAAGCCAATGTAATGTTTTGTTTAAATTAATTAACACAAAAAAAGTGCATTGTTAAACGCACTTTTTTTGTGTTAATCAGTAATTCATGCCCAATTCGAAGGCCTTCATTTCTTCAGGTATGAGATGGTGGTACTTCGGAGGCAGCACTTCCTTAAGCGCCTCTTCAAAGCTCTCCTTTGATATTACACCCGTCTTTGCTACAAGCTTTCCAAGAAGTATTATTGACGCATATGTTGCATTTCCCATTTCCGAAGCTATCCTTGAAGCCGGTATCTCACTGACATCCACATCCGTCCTCTTTGGGCTTTTGCCCACAAGCGAGCTGTCTGTTATAACAAGCCCCCCGGGTGAAACAATTCCCTCAAACTTATCGAGGGAAGGGCCATTCATTACTATGATTGATGTGGCCTTGTTCAGTATAGGGGAGCCCACAGGCTCGTCAGATACGATTACATGGCAGTTTGCCGTTCCGCCCCTCATTTCCGGCCCATAGGACGGAAGCCATGAAACGTTCTTATTATCCAGCATTCCCGCATAGGCAATCAGCCTGCCGGCAGATAAAATGCCCTGTCCTCCGAAACCTGCTATGATTATTTCCTGCTGAACGCTCATATATTTACACCTCCAGGTCCTTTCCCTTGAAGTTGCCCAAGGGATAGAACGGTATCATATTATCCTGAAGCCACCTTAAAGCTTCTGTTGGATTCATTCCCCAGTTAGTGGGGCAGGTTGACAATACTTCAACCATTGAAAAGCCCTTATTTGCCATCTGCACCTTAAAGGCCTTTTTAATAGCCTTTTTGGCATTTATTATATTTTTTATATCATGGACGGAAACACGTTCAACATAGACTGCTCCCTCCAAGGTAGAAATCATCTCCGAAACCTTGATCGGAAAACCATGAACCTCCGGCTTTCTTCCAAAGGGTGAAGTGGTTGTCACCTGATTCAAAAGTGTTGTGGGAGCCAGCTGACCTGACGTCATACCGTATATTGCATTGTTCACAAATATGGTTGTTATCTTTTCTCCCCTGGTAGCTGCATGAACGATCTCCGCGGTGCCTATGGCAGCAAGGTCACCATCCCCCTGGTAGGTGAATACATAATTATCAGGATTGGCTCTCTTTACTCCTGTTCCGACTGCCGGCGCTCTTCCATGTGCCGCCTGCACCATATCGCAGTTGAAATATTCATAATTATTATAAGAACAACCTACCGGCGATACGCCGATCGTCTTACCCTCTATGCCAAGTTCGTCTATGACCTCTGCAACCAGTCTGTGGATTATACCGTGCGTACAGCCCGGACAATAATGCATCGAAAGATCCTTTAAAGCGTGCGGTTTCTTAAATACTGTAGCCATCTGTCATACCTCACTTAATTATCTCTTTTATTTTATCCAGTATTTCCTGCTGGGTTACAATCATGCCGCCGGTACGTCCGTGGAAATGCACAGGACGCCTGCCGTTAACCGCAAGCCTGACATCCTCTACCATCTGGCCGGCATTAAGCTCTACTGAAAGAAAAGCTTTCGGTGTTTGTGCGTATTTCTCAAATGCATGCACAGGGAAGGGCCAAAGAGTAATCGGTCTTATCAAGCCAACCTTTATTCCTTCCTTTTCGGCTGTTTTAATGACATTTTTGACTATTCTGCCCACAGTTCCGAATGCAGTAACTATGACATCTGCATTATCACAGTTATAGACCTCCACCTTAGTCTCATTCTGCTCAATCAATTTGTATTTGGCCTGGAGCTTGTTGTTGTGAGCTTCCATTACCTCAGGCTTTATATAAATGGAGGTTATTACATTGTTTTCCCTCTTCATGCCTGTCCCTGTTACCGCCCAGCTTTTGTCAACTGCAACAATGTTTTCCTTATCCTTGAATTCCACAGCCTCCATCATCTGTCCAAGAATACCGTCACCCATCACCATTACAAGAGTCCTGTATTTATCTGCAATATTAAAGGCCTCGACCGTCATTTCATATAGCTCCTGAACACTTGAAGGCGCAAGAACCACCATTTTGTAATCTCCGTGACCGCCGCCCTTTACCGCCTGGAAGTAATCGCACTGCGCAGGTAGAATGCCGCCAAGACCTGGCCCGCAGCGGACTATGTTAACAATTACCGCGGGAAGCTCTGCGCATGCAGAATAGGAGATACCCTCCTGCTTCAAGCTTATTCCCGGGCTTGAAGAGGAAGTCATCACCCTTACGCCTGCGCTTGCTGCGCCATATACCATATTTATTGCTGCCACTTCGCTTTCAGCCTGTACAAATACGCCTCCGACTTCAGGCATCCTTTTTGCCATGTAATGGGCAATCTCTGTCTGAGGAGTTATGGGGTAACCGAAATAATGTCTGCAGCCTGCCCTTACTGCAGCTTCTGCGATTACCTCATTGCCCTTCATCAATAATTTCTGACCCATATCCAATAATCCCCCTGTTTATTTCTCTACTTCAATTACACAATCCGGACAAATAGTCGCACAGAACGCACAACCTATACACTTTTCCATATCAGACACTCCAGCGGGATGGAAACCCTTCTGATTCAGCTTTGAAGTGTCCATAACCACTATATTTTTCGGGCATACGGTGGTGCAAAGCTTACATCCCTTGCATCTTTCTTCATAAAAGATAACCTTAGCCATATGATACCTCACCTTTTATCTTCTTTAACTTACTTTTTCCGACATGACCTTTTTTTATTATAGAACTCTTTATGCCTGATTTCAAGCAAAATCAAAAAATCAACAGATGTTATCCCAGGGCAGTCTGATGTTTTTATCCATTAGCAGCACTTTTGAAAAGGTGTGTTCCGCAACAGATCCGCAGTTTTCTTCCATGCAGCTGATAAAGGCTATAGGTATGCCCAGTTTTTGTGATGCTTTCTCTATCAACTTGTGGCCTTCCATAATATCCTGCCAGGTGGTGAACTGCAGAAGGTTCGTGTTGTTTACCAGACTTGTGACCTTAAGCCTGGAGCTTTCCTCTATGCTTGCAATCATTTCCTCAATTTTTTGCGGTGTGTCAGTCATAGGCCTGTTTACGTTAACCACAAAGAACATTTCATAGCCGCCATTTGATATTTCTTCCATGTATCTTGATAAAACTCTTGCGCCCAAATCATCACCGCCCACATCCAGAACCACCTTGAAATCTTCACTTTGGAAAAGCGAGTTTACTTCTGGCGGAAGGGCTGGCACATCAACATTTGTATTTGCAAACATCGGAATAATCGTGCGTATGTTGTTTTCTTCAAGGATTGCCCTGGCATCAGTTGTCCTGAAGTACGGGTTTACAATATCAAAATCAACAATAGCTGTCTTCTCATTCCTTTTAGCCATCTGAAGAGCATAGTTGACAGCAACCTCGGTTTTTCCGCTTCCAAAATGCCCCGTAAAAACATTTATCCTTTTATTAAACATCTTTATCCTCCATATCCGATAATATCCTTAATAACCTCTCCGGCTATTATAAGACCTGCAACAGAAGGAACAAAGGAAATGCTTGCCGGTATCCGGTGCTTTACGGTGCATTTTCTTATCGTGCCGCTTGGGCATATACAGCCGGCATCGCAGCTTGAATCCTCCGTTTCCAAAGGCTTTCTTGGTTCTTCTTTTGAATAGAGCACCTTAAGCTTTTCCACACCTCTTTTTCTCAGTTCCTTTCGCATAACCTTTGAAAGAGGGTCCACGGAGGTGTTGTAAATATCTGCAATCTCAAATTTTGTTGGGTCAAGCTTATTGCCTGTCCCCATACTGCAAATGATCGGAATTCCCTTTTGTCTTGCCGCCATAACCAGTCCTATTTTGCCGGTTACTGTGTCTATGGCATCCACTATGTAGCTGCAGTCATCTGTGATAATGTCTTCTCCTTCTCCGGGAAGATAAAACTTTTGATGTATTGAAACCTCAGCCGTTGGGTTGATTTCCATTATTCTATCTCTCATAACCTCGACCTTGGGCTTTCCTAATGTCTTTCTGGTTGCATGGAGCTGCCTGTTTATGTTCGTAAGGCATACAAGGTCATCATCAACCAGGATGAATTTGCCTACACCCGCTCTTGCAAGGCCTTCAACCACAAAGGACCCCACTCCTCCTATTCCAAAAACCGCAACTTTACTCTCCTTAAGCTTCTTCAGCGCTTTTGCTCCTATGAGCATTTCTGTGCGTGAAAACTCATGCAGCATTCTATTTCCTCCATCCGCACACTTCAACAAGCCTCTTTGCCAAAATCCGCGCCCGCTTTATGGCAAATTCATCATTTTGAGCAGGCCTTTGGGAGCAAACCCCATGATGACCGCAGTCGTCCTGACCAAAGCCGTCTGCAACTACAATCATTCCATGAACAAGCATTATATCATGTAAAGCCTTCATGGTAGTTTCCTGGCCACCGTATTTTGATGCGGCTACCGTGACCCCAGCCCCAACCTTATTGTAAAAGGCCTTCTCAACCCTTAGCTTTCTTGTCTTGTCAAAGAAAGCTTTGATTTGCGCTGAAACTGTTCCGAAGTAGACAGGAGTTCCCAACACGATAGCGTCTGCTTTTTTCAAGGTTTCAAAGGCCTCCTCCAGCTTCGTTCCCTTGTAGCATGCTCCGGAGCAGGGATTGCTGCAAGCCTTGCAGAAGGCATGCTTTGCCGAAGAAAGCAGCTCGCCGGCTTCAAGAATACGTGTCTTGGCCCCAAGTGTTGACGCCTGCTCCATCACTGTGTTCAATAAGAATTTTGTATTTCCGTTTTCATTGGGACTGCCATTCAAACCAACTATTAACATATATGCCACCTCATAAAAATATTTTATATTTGATTCTATTGCTTAAACGGCTTCTCGTTTAAATTCCCGTCATCTAACGCAACCAGCTTCCATCCCTTATCAGTTTTTCTCAAGGCAGCCACAAGCGGCTGCCTTGCATCATCGGCATCCTTCAGCGCATATGCCTGGTAGAAATAAATGGAAGCAAGGCTTCCGTCAGTTTTTTCCTCCAGTATGCTCTCAAGCCTCGCAGCCTTAAAGATACTGCCGTACATTGCAAAGCTTTCCACATCAATGTCACTTTTGCTCAGCTTTGTTAATCCAAAAACCTTGAAGGCATTCAGCTGGAATTCATCGTCAAGCAAATCATATGCGTCCTTATATTTGTCGGCGGCAAGTAATAAATAAAAATTTCTTAACACCTTTACAGCTTCGCTTTCTTTTTGGGTCTTATTACCCTGTGGCGCACCCATATCTTTTAAGTTTCTTATGCTGCCGTCAGGATTTAAAAAAACATTTTTTGCAACATCATAAAGCACCTCACTGCTTTTTTTCTCCCCGCCGCCTGACTTTGGAGCTGCCGTCTCCTTCAGCTTCAGCACATTTCCTGAGCTCCATCCCAGCATCTCGTAGTCCCAAATCAAGCTGGAATCCTCGTTGTTCCCTATCCTTTCCCCTTTTGTGTTCCGGCTTCCGGATATTAAAAACAAGTCGTTTTCACAGCTAACTATCTGCAGCAGTGAATTTTCCTGGTACATGCTTGAGGATGCACTGTCATAAAAGCTGAAGGCTACATATTCCTGATTTTTGGACAGCTTAAATTCAGAAAACCTCCCTTTTTCCTGGAACAGACGCTTTATAGCTTTATCCTTAAGATTAACTACATAAAAAGAGGTTTCCGTTTCTTCACCATATGCCTTTCCGGTTATGGCAAAATAAACTTTGCTTTTTTTTGTGTTAAGACTTGCAGGCATAACCTTAAATTCCATGCTTCCAGATTTTCCTTCTCGTTTTTCAAATAAACCCGCAAGCTCCGGTATATCCTCCTGGCTGTATTCCTTTGCGCTGCTTATGCCATCCAGATAGTATTCAAGCCTTAAAACCGTCTTGCCTGAACTGAGCTTAGACAGTAAAACTTTCATGTCAAACTCGGGAGAATTGTTTAAAACATCCACAGCTTCATTCTTGATAACCAAATCGTCCTTTTCTTTTGCAGTGCTTTCACTTTCCGTTTGCTGCGCCGTTGCTTTGGTTTGCTTCAAATACTCTTCATTTTCAGTCCCGGGATTAGATGAAGCATCAATAATTTTGATTTGCTCAGTATTGTCCTCTTTCCTCAAAGGATTGATAATGGTTATAAAGGCAGCACCTGCCAGAACTATAATAACCAATGCTGATAATACAACAATTCCTGTTTTATTCATACAATTCCTCCGGGAATAATCTATTCAAAGTGCTTTTCTGCCTAATTACCTGATTTTAGTATGTATATATAATACAAAAAGAATAAGCCTCCAACAAACTTTATTTTTTACTCCCAATGAAAAAACTGAATTAATAAATCAGCCCGCTCTGGCAATATTCCTTTTAACAATAAATTGTGCTGTAAGGTTTGGAATAGTGCCTATTTCTTTAACGAGGCCGGCCTTGCAGGTTTTTGATGCTTAAAGCTGCTTCAGCTTATTGAAGCACTTTTCACATAAGCCGTAGAACTTTACCCTGTGATCTTTTACCACAAACTTATTCTTCCTCAGTATTTGTTCCTCAAGAGATTCCAGCAAATCTTCCTCTACCTCTGCAACGCACCCGCATTGAGTGCAAATCAGATGATGGTGGCGGTGATCCTCTGTATGCTTGTTTATTTCATACCTGCTTAAGCCGTCATCAAAGTCAAGCTTATAAACCAGCTCCATACTGTCCATGAGCAATAATGTCCTGTATACCGTCGCAAGCCCTATATCCGGATTTTTGCGCTTTACAAGCTCATATATTTCCTCCGTGCTCAGATGCTGCCCTTCGTGATCCAGTAAAACATCCAGCACTGCCTGCCTTTGTGAAGTCAGCTTATACCCGCGCTCTTTCAACTGCTCTCTGAAATTTATATTATTGTCCTGCATGGACCCACCCACCTTATTATTTTATGCCGCTTAGTTTGCAAATGAATTCAGCTTTGTTGAATTCAAACCATTTCATATTCATATGTTGCATTTAATATATTATGATTATAATTTATTGTATCTTATGATGCAAACAATAGATGATAAAATTGCTGCTGTCTGGTATAATATACTATAAAAAATGCAAAGGATGAATGAAATGAAATATATAGTCATACTAGGAGACGGAATGGCTGACTACCCCCTTGAGCAGTTGGATAATAAGACTCCGCTGCAGTATGCCAAAAAGCCCAATATGGATTTTCTTGCCAAGCATGGTGAAATCGGCCTGGTAAAGACTATTCCTGACGGCATTCCTCCGGGCAGTGATGCGGCAAACCTGTCAGTCATGGGCTACAACCCGGAAATTTACTATACCGGCCGGTCACCTCTTGAAGCGGTAAGCATGGGAATAGAATTGTCAGACACTGATGTCACCTTCAGGTGCAATCTTGTGACATTGTCGGATGAAGAGGATTACTCCCAAAAAACCATGCTCGACTACAGCTCTGATGAAATATCTTCCGAGGAAGCCGGCCAGCTGATACGTGAAGTAAATAAATATTTTAAGAATGAAACCATAAGCTTTTACCCGGGAATCAGCTACAGGCACTGCATGGTTTGGGTTTACGGCCCTCAAGGCTTCAAGCTCACTCCCCCGCATGACATACTCGAAAGGAAAATATCTCAGTATCTTCCCCAGGGAGAGCATAGTGCTGCCCTCATTGAAATGATGGTCAAAAGCCACAGCTTTTTAAAGGACCATCCGGTAAACAAGGCAAGAATCGAGAGAGGCTTGAAGCCAGCCAATTCCATATGGCTTTGGGGTGAAGGGAAAAAACCGTCAATACCCAGCTTCTATGAAAAATTCGGCATTAAGGGTTCGGTTATTTCTGCGGTAGATCTTATAAAAGGCATCGGACTGTGTTCAGGGCTTAAATCCATAGATGTTGAAGGTGCTACCGGAAATATTCACACAAACTTCATAGGCAAGGCGAAGGCTGCACTAAAAGAGCTGGAAGAAGGCCAGGACTTCGTCTATGTGCATATTGAAGCTCCCGACGAATGCGGGCATCGATTTGAGATCGAAAACAAGGTTAAATCTATAGAGCTGATTGATGACCAGGTGGTAGGCACCATCCTTAAGGGCATTGAAAAATATGATGATTACAAAGTGCTCATCCTTCCCGATCATCCTACTCCGCTGTCTTTGAGGACACATACATCGGACCCGGTTCCCTATATAATTTACAGGAAGAATTTTGAAAGAGTGTCGGGTGTACAGGGTTACGATGAATTTCAGGCAAAAAGCACAGGAGTGTTCATTGAACAAGGCTACAACCTCATGGAATATTTTATAAAGGGAAGATAGCACTCATTCCATATATTTGAAAAAACCACGCATTTCAATAATTCCCCAGGAGCATTGAAGATGCTTTCCGCTCACAGTCCTGCAAACCGTAGATTCATGCATCCCTGTATCTTGGGCTATTTCCTTCATGGTTATGGGTTCGATATAGCTTTTTCCATTTTTAAAAAAACCCATCTGCCTTGAAACAATAGCCCTGGCTACCTTTTTTAGGGTTTTCCTTCTTTGGTGCATGCATTCAATCAGCCACACTGCTCTGTCAAGCTTTCCCTGCATAAGCTTTTTTGCTTCGCCGCCAAGGTTAAATGTATTTATTCCTTTATATTTCTCGTTTATTCCAATAAGAGGTATTGAATCGTCATTGACCAGCACCTTGAACTTTCCCATGCTTTCTTGCACAATTATATCAGGAATAATGTACTTCAATCTGTTACCGTTGTCGACATTTTCATCCAATTCAATTTTTTCAAAATTTTTCAGTTCCTCACCCTCCGTATCGGTATTCATTCTGTCCAGAACTTCCAGAAAAGGATTTTTCTCCAGCTCCTCTTCAACATACTCAAATAGCTCCTGGGAGGTCATCTTGAGGATTTCCAAAGCCTGCTTCAATTGAGGAGTCGGAAGAATTTTACGGGAATTGATAAGGTTCAGATCGAAATTGAAATCCAAGGCTTTCACCCCGCAAAAGGATTTATATTTATATTATATACAAAAACAAAATGATATAGAAATACAAAAGCAGAAATGTCGAAATTTAGGACAAAGGCATCAATGCTTGAACAATTTTTAGCTATTTTAGCAGGTTATTTTTGTCAATAATCATTGCAAGGAGTGATAAGGCCAAAAGCAATAAATATATTGCAAGGGCAGAAATAATAGGCCAGTGTGTGAAAATGGATGCAAAATCATTTTTGACACCTGTAAGAGATGGCTTAATAATGCTGCTGTCCTCAGTAACACGCCGGAATGCTTTTAAAAGGAAGTAAAGGGCAAGCATTCCCATAGCTCCCCATACAGCAAGCTCACCCAGCTCAGACAGCTTAACAGTGATATTTCTCCCGGCAGACACCTCATTTCTGAAGAAAAACTGGAGCACCTCAGCAATGGCGTTATTCAGGAAGTGAGCAAGCATGCCTGCATATATTGAATTAGTCCTTACTACATAGTATCCAATAAGCATGCCAAGAAATATAGGCCCAAGCAGGTTGGTTATATCAAAGTGGAAGAAACCGAATATGATAGAAGTAATTACTATCGCCTTCTTTGTACCTCTTTTTTCATAAGCACTGAGCATTATTCCTCTGTGAAGGGCTTCCTCGCATATGGCAGGAGACACGGCCACAACCAGGATACCTATTGCCAGCTCATACAAGTTTTGAGGTGCAGGAATTGGCTGTGACGGAATATTGCCTATAAATTGAAGCAAATAGACAACCAGAGTATTAATAAATGATGCTGCAAAATATGCAAATACTGAACTAAAGGCAATGAGAACGGCGGGAACAATTTTCAGCCGGTTCAACCTGAAAACTTCCTTGAAATCAAGCTTGTTTATAATTACATATAGCAGCACAGGAATCAAAATCAGTATATACTGGTTGACGAGCAGAATTTCGTATATCCTTTTCTCAAATATGTCTTGGCCATATATTGCACTTAAAAAAATCAATATAATCTGAAATAGTACAAACAGGATCACAAAAACAAAGAACAATTTATTGGCACCGGTTACTGTTATTTTATTTTTCACACTATTGTCCTCTCAAATTATTATTCTGCTCTCCGTAACAATCATGTCAAGCCTGATATCATGGGGCTCAACAGGTAGTTCTTCTAAAATCTGAAGCTCAAAAGCTATTCCCACCTTCACGCAATCAGCTCTGACCTGTTTTAGAAAGCTGTCATAGAAGCCTCCTCCGTAGCCCATTCTGAACCTTGAGACATCAAAGGCTACGCCCGGAACTATAACCATGTCTATTTCTGAAGGCATTATGACCTTTCCGCTGCCTTTTCTGGGCTCAAGAATCCCGAATGCGCAAACCTCAAAATCATCAGCGCAGTCTGTCACATCAACGGCCACCATAGCTCCGAATTTTCCGTCATGCCGGATTATCTTCGGCAAAGCAAGCCGCTTTCCGCATTTGATGCACTGGAAATTGAAATCTCCTGTTCTGACCTCATTTCTAAAATCCATGTAGCACATAATAACATCAGAGCGGTTAAACTCCTGTAAGGCTAATAGCTTTGATGTTATTATCCCGCTTTTTTGAATTGCTTCTTCTTCAACCAATCTGCTTCTCTTTTTTAGAGCCGCTTTTCTTATGAGGCTTTTATCGTTAAATATAAATTCATTCCACATTAGTCTTTAATAAATGTTAAAATTATACATTTGCTTTCATCTTGGAACTGATGCAAAAATCAGAGCTGCAGCTAAAAAAACAAACAGGTTTATTGCAAAAACAATAAGCGAAGAAACCATTAGCGCTTGCCCAAAGGACTTTCTGTCCTCATCCTCATCCGAATTCAGGAAAACAATTGCTGCAATCAAGCCCGCCAGCTGTCCGAATCCGGGAATTATTGTGCTGAGCGCAGTAAGGAAAACCTTTTTCCCGTTGCTCAACGCCTTCGCCTTATGTTTTGGAGCTATCTGTTGTTCTTGTGTATAATCGTACGGGTTGCCAACCATTACGAAGTTTGGCTCCCGGCGTTTGTAGGGATTGTCTTCCAAATCCTCTCCAGCCGAATTTATCACCTCATCTGCCGCTTCATTTAAAACAGCTGATGCATCCGCATTTATTTCGTATACAGTCCGTAAAGCTTCAGTTTCGGGACTTAAGCTTGTAAGGCTGCCGCAGTATGGACAGCGTTTTGCGTCATAGCGTATATCTTCGCCGCAAAAGCTGCATTTTTTGGAATTATGATTTATACTCTCCAAACTTATTCCTCCATGAACACTATTATGATAATTAATATGAATATTCTCCAAAAATTAAAAAAGTCCTTTTTTTATGCCTAAAACATCATGCATTCAACATACTCATTCATAAATGCCGGTTCACCGGAGAGCTCTACATACTTTATCCTATCCTTTATCTCTTCCGTCTTTTTAAGAAGTCTTGCGGATATCAGACCTTCAACCGCTCCTGATCCGGCGGCGTTACCAATGGCTTCTATCTTCTCCTTCAGTTCTATGGGTATCAGGCCTATTCTTAGGGCGCTGTCAATATTGATATAGCTTCCAAAGCCACCGGCCAGGTACACCCTGTCAATATCCTCCATCCTTATTCCCGCCTTTGAAACAAGAATTCTTATGCCGGCTGCTATGGCTGCCTTGGCATTCTGAAGCTCGCGCACATCCTTCTGGGTAATGGCAATGTCAGCCTCTCCCTTCTTCAATCCCGAAAGAACAAAGGCAGTCATGCCATCAATTGTTGTTATTCTTTTTTTCAGATCCTCTCTGGGTGTCGCAGCTTCATCTTCCGGAAGCAGCCTTCCTGTTTCATCAATAATGCCTTCTGAAATCAGACCTGCAATAGCGTCCACCACACCCGAGCCGCATATGCCTCTGGCCTTTTTCCCCCCTATTGTACTGAACTTGATTTCCGGGCTGAAGCTGATTTTGTCAATAGCTCCCTCAACACCGCCCATTCCGTTTCTTATATTTGCCCCTTCAAATGCCGGACCTGCTGCAGCAGAACACGCGAACATCCATTTGCTGCTGCCAAGTACAATTTCACCGTTGGTGCCGAGATCTATCAAAAGAGTTATCTTTTCACTTTTATACATGCCGCTAGAAAGCACGGCCGCTACAGTATCAGCTCCGATATAGGCCGAAACGCCAGGCAGCACAAAGGCAAAGCCATTGGGATTAATTCTGATTCCAAGCTCGGACGCCTTAAATTTATGGAGTCTTGTGGTTACCGGAATAAATGGTGACACAGAAATATTTTTTGCGGAAACCTTCATCAGAAAGTGCATCATGGTAGTGTTTCCCGCAAAGGTTACGGCATATATGCTGCTGCGTTTGATGCCAAGGCTGCTTGTAAAATACCTTACTATTTTGTTAATGCAATCTGCAATTGACTTGTGCAATTCTCCCAGGCCGTTTTTGCTTTCCATAGTATAATTTATTCTCGATATCACATCCGCTCCAAATTGTCTCTGAGGATTTAGAACAGAATACACTCCCGCCCGTTTTCCGGAATTCATATCAATCAGGTATGCCGCAATTGTTGTTGTTCCGATATCAACTGCAAGCCCATAGGAAACATTTACTGTATTCCCGGCCTCAACAGCAATAATTTTTTTATCTATATCAACGCATGTCACTTTAAAGTCACTTTTTCTAAGGGTTTCCGGCAATCCTCTCAGGAAATCTGCAGAAACTACAGATTTATAACTGTCAGTATCCATAATTCTCTCAAAATCCGATTTCTGATCGCCTATATCAGGAACCGCAAGCTCAACATACTTTTTTGCAACTATAGGTTCAAGCTTGACTTCCCTCTCTTTTGCTTGAGTAACAATACTAGCCTTTCCTTCCATGTCATCTATGTAAACATCAAGGTTTGATTCGATTTTATTGCAGCAGGCGAGCCTGTAGCCTCTAGAAAGCCATTTTTCCCCCAAAAGCTTGCTTTCCTTCTCTGATGGTTCGGCTTTTATCCCTTCCACTTTCACCCTGCATTTCCCGCAGGTTCCCTTTCCTCCGCAAGGAGCGCTGACATCCGCCTTCTGTTTTCTTAAAAAACTTAGAAGATTGGTTCCCTCTTCAACTTTATATTCCTTTACTGTCCGATTTGCGAACATTCTAACATTATAAGCCATATGATAACTCCTCCTATTATTTTAGCGGTATGTACTTCTCCACTTGAGCATCCTGGAAGGTTCCCATTTCCCGGTATGCAGCAACAGCCGCATCTATGATATGGAAGGCAAGGGCTGCCCCCGTCCCTTCTCCCAGACGCATTCCAAGATTCAACATGGGCTGGAGGCCAAGAGCCTTCATTATAGCGCCTGTACCTGGTTCTGCAGAACCATGAGAAGGAAAAATGTAATTCTTTGCCTCACGCTTTATATTAACAGCAATCAAAGCTGCCGCTGCCGATATAAAGCCATCTATTAGAATAGGCAGCCTGTAAGCCGCGGCGCCCAGATAACAGCCAACCAACCCTGCAATATCAAAGCCGCCCAATTTCGCCAGCACATCTATAGGGTCATTTTTGTCCGGTTTATTTACTTCGATTGCTTTTCTTACCACACTTATTTTTCTTTGCAGCCCCTCAGACGTTAATCCTGCGCCTCTGCCAACCATCTCCTCGACAGGGCTGTCCGTCAGAACAATTGCAATAGCGCTGCTGGTTGTTGTGTTTCCTATTCCCATTTCGCCTGTCCCAAGCATATTAATACCCTGCTTTTTAAGATCACCAACAATATTTATGCCTGTTTCAATGCATTTTATTGCTTCCTCCCTTGTCATGGCAGGCCCCTTTGCAATATTCCATGTACCCCTTCTCACTTTGCAATCCATTATCCCTTCACAACCCAAATCAGCATCAACACCGATATCAACAATCAGAATATCTGAATTGGCATGCCTGGAAAGTACATTTATCCCTGTAAAGCCTTTTGTGAAATTCCTTGTAACAGTAGCTGTAACATCCTTGGTTGTCTGTGTTACCCCTTCTTCTACAACTCCATTGTCCGCGCACATGATTATTACCGTTTTTTTATCAACAACAGGGTTCAAATCACCTGTAATTCCAACCAGCTGTTTTACAATTTCTTCAAGCCTTCCCAAGCTGCCGATTGGCTTTGTCAGGTTGTCCAGCCTTGCCTGGGCTTTGTCCATCAAGTCTTTATGAAGGTCTCCGATAGAATCCAATGCTTGCTGCAATAACATATAATCCTCCGCAAATCATAATGATTATTTTTATTTAATTATACCTCAATCTGAAAAAACAGGTATGCAGTTATTTGTAATTTTTTGAAGTATTTTATGCATAAAGAAAAACGCCACATTTTTTATAAGTGACGTGATTATTTATAAATTATCATTTGATTGATTTCAGACACCAATACCTCTTGATACTCAAGCTTAATTGAACTCTTTTCACAGAAATCTGCAGAATCTCATGACTAGTATGTAACCTCAGGCTTTTCTTCATAGTAAAGATACATAAGAGCTTTTATTATGTCATTGCAGTTTTCAGGAGTCACCGAATGTATATCTCCCTTATCAACCTGTATGCAAAGAGAAATATTGTACTTGTCGCTGTTGTCTATTAGGGCAGTCATGATATCAATAGCCTCCAGGGGCTTATTATAAATATAAATCCACTGTCCGACATCCTCATCCATTTTAATATGCTTCTGATAATATCTTTCCAAAAATCTCTTTATTTCCCCGTTTCTCCCTGACCACAGGTTGACCAATACCGCCATCTTTTTACTTCCTCCCAATGATATTTACATAATAAATTTGACGTAAATCTCTAAAATCCTTTATGTAATTTCTTCATATTCGGTATTATATACAATCTTAAAGAAATACTAATATTGTTTGAATAACTAAATTGGAGGGCAATGCAGATTTTATGAAGAATATTATTATTATAATCGCAATATTCACCTTGATTATATGCGGATGCAGTCAGAAAGGGCAAAACCAGGAATTTCAGCAGCAGCAGGTTCAGACAGAGCAACAGTCAGAAAAGGTGCCAGAGCAGCTAAAATCAATTGAAGCAAGCATAGAAAACATTTTCAAGACCCTAAATGGTCCGGCTGCAGTAGATGAAGGAGCAGAAGAAAAAGGCGGCAAGCAGCCTCAGGGCATGCAGGGCCAAGGTGGTGGACAGCAAGATAAAAATCAAGAAAGCTCAAATAAGAAAAAAAATGAAGAATCTGCCGATGGTGAAGGAGAAAGCAAAAATAAGGAAGGCAGCATCGACGGAGGCAAAGAAGAGAAAGCTGAACAGGACACGCAGCAAAAGCAGCCCAAGCAGCAGGCTCAGCCCCAGGATCCAATGGATATGCTCACACCTTTAGTAAACAGTCTGCATTACCAGTGGAATTCATATATGCCCATGGCTGTGAAGCAAGGTGCAAACAGGCAGCTTTTGGAAAGCTTCAGTACAGGTCTGAACAGCCTAACCAATACTATAATAGGTAAAAACAAAACAAACACACTCCTGGCGGCAAGTTATCTTTATGCCTATATCCCGGACTTTTATTCGCTTTACAGGACCAGTACTTCTCCTGAAATCAAGCGGGTAAGGCACTATACAAGAAATGCAATGCTTAATGCGATGACAGCAAACTGGGTTCAAGCTGATTCAGATATTGGAAACCTCAAATCTTCATGGTCAATTCTCAAGAACACTATACCCAAGGAGCAGCAGGAAAACGCAAGCAAGCTTGACTTTTCCGTAATGGAGCTGGAAAAGGTGGTTAGGGAAAAGAACCAGCCTTTGGTAGACATAAAGGGAAGGGTTGCCATGTCTAATATACAATTACTCGAAAAGAGTATGGAAAAGAAGTAAAGTGCATTAATTGGACAGCGGTGCTTTTGGCTGTCATGTTTAAATCTAACGGGTTATCTAAGAAAACGGTTTTTAATGAAGCCGTTTTCTTAAATACAATCCTGCTGCCCCAATAAACACAATAAGAATAATTAGAACAATCGGTGCCAAGTTGAATTTCCTGAAATTATTATCTTTAGTTGTATTTTCCCTTTCATTCTCTTTGCTTTGTATTTCAGAAGTTGTTACAATACTATTATTCTTTTTTTCTTCATGATTTAATTTGGTGTTGATTTTATTTTGAGCTTCTTGATACTTACCTTTATTTATGTATTTTTCGTACCTTTGCACCATATCATATTTTTCACTGACAAGCTTTAATGTCCTGTAATCATCTGATGTTGCTTTGAAAACCCATAAATCATCAATCATATTATCATATTTTAAAACTATTACTATAACATCCCCGACCTTTGGTTTAACGCTTGTTCCATAATACCTTTCAATTCTTTGAATGATTAACGGATTTGTGTCAACTTCACCCATTAAAATAGTTTTTGGTATTACAGTACAAGAATTGCTGTCTATTTCAGATAAAACCCCTATTAAAAGTGATTTTTGCTCACCAAGCATTATCGATTCAGGAATATCTCCGGCATAAGCTATACTAGACAGCCCCATAAGAGCCATACAAACAAGTGCCAATATTATTATATCCTTATTCATTTTACCTCCAAAAAATCTCAAAGTAAAAGAAAATAAAAACAGTTAACATCACTGCCATTAAACATGTGCCAAATGCAAAGCTCAATATACATTTTACCCTTTCTTTTACAAATAGGCTTATTATTCCAAATATCACAACATTTATCAATGAATAGCTTAAAATATTAATAAAGTAGTTCTTATACCCATTTACACTACCCAAACCAAATAGATTGACAGGTGTTTCGCCAAACGCCCCAGGAAATAAATGGAACATGGCAAACAAAGCCGCCGCTCCTGCTAAAGACCCCTTCAAAGATATATTCTCTTTAATTGGAGTTCTCATAAACATCAAACCTCATAAGCAACAAGAATATTTATCCTTCAGATAATTTGCCACATGCACTTTTTGGCCGCCACCCAAAGCGTGAACACGTTGTTATTTGACGTTGGATGCCCATAACTCAGGAGCCGGCATGGACGGCGGCTCCTTGAACAATTCCTCTTTTTCTCCGATTATTATGCAACAGCAATGGCAGTAGGTTAGTTATTTAACACGCCCCATGATAATCTCTTCCTGCTTTGATACTTCTTTTTCAATTCTCTCTAAGATGTCTGTATGCTGCCTATATCCGTCAAAAGCGCCTGTACTTTTGGATTAATTTCATTCTCTAATCGAATAATATCTTTTTTATCTGCTTTTTCATCTAGCTTTTTATTAATTTCCTTAAATTGTTCGGTCATTTCAGAATACATTTTTGTAAGAAGCTCAAATGATTTATCTTCCATTTCTCCACGTCCCTTCTAGCATTTATCCTACCATATTCCCCAAGAAATTAGTATCAATTTATTTAAGCTTCAGAGGCTTTTCTAATAATCCGCCGCACGAAGCAGCGGTCTTTGGCAATGTATTTGAGATAACTGCTTTCCTCACACATATTATTTCTTCTAAGAAATTATAGTCATTTAATAGATGAATACGTTTGGTCTAAGACTATTTAGGAAAATTGTATTATTGATCCATTATATCGTCAAGTGAATTTTGATTATATTAAGACTATTGCTGCTTTCATCCCAACAGCTCATGTATGTACCTCAGATCCACACCGCTTTCATTTCTCCAACCTTTTCACCCCTGTTGTTGGTCACATCCGGCCTCCAGAACTCCTTTAGCCGTTCAGCCTCATCATAAGTCAGAGCCTTTATCCGCACAAGCGTTTCAACCACCACCGGCGGCACAGCCCTGCTGTTTCCATCCTCGATTTTTAATGCAACCCCAATGCCCTTCCCAATCAGACCGGCACAGTATACTCCTTCGGCTCCGAACTTGCCTATAATTCTATCTCCGTACTGCTTCATAAGAGCCGTATCCAATCTGCCCTTGCCGGCAACCATTTCAGGATAGGTTGTCATTGAGTCTATAACATATTTCTGCGACTTTCTGTATTTTCCCTTCATGAAGCTTTCATCACACAAATTTGCATATGCAAGCGCCATATTAATCAAAGGTATGCCATAAACAGGAACCCCGCAGCCATCAACACCTATTGTCATGCTTTCAGTGCTTACGCCGCAGAAGTCGGCTACAACCTGTTCTATAATGCGTTGGACTGTATGCTCAATCTTGTGGTAATCCTCCTGCGCCAACCCTTTTTCCTTTGCCAAGGCAATTACTCCAAGATGCTTGCCGGAACAGTTGCAATGCAGTTCATCAGGCTTTAAGCCTTCATTGGCTAATTCCCTGGCTTCTTCCTTTCCCGTTGGTTCTCTTATTCCGCACTTCAGCATGCTTATGTCTGTGCCGGTCTTGCGCATTATACTTTTTAAGACTTCTATATGCTCCTTCCCTCCGCTATGGGAAGAAGCTATTATTGCAACCTCCTTGAGGTCCAGGTTGAATTTCTCCGCAACACCGCCTTGAAGAACAGCCACGGCAATAATAGGCTTTGCAGTTGAACGGAAAAAAGTAAGGCGGTGGGGATCTCCCACCAAGTATTGAATGTCACCTTTTGAGTTTACCACTACGATATCTCCATTGTGAATGCTCTCTACGATCCCCGACCTTGTCACCTCAACAAGCCTTACAGACATAAGCTACCTCCGCAAACCTTTAATGTCTGTTCTCATAATCTGAAATCAGTCTGCTCATTGTCTTTAAATGCTCATTATCTTTTTTGAGCATACCTTCTATCATTTTTCTGCTTTCCTCATCCAAATCACCCTTGACAGTTTCATGAGCAACAGAAATACCCTTGTCCTCTCCATCATAGGCTTCTTTGATTATCTGCAGGGGACTTCTTTTCTTCATGCTTTCAAAGGCTGCTTTGGCATCCGCCATCAGGCCTGCAAACCCCGTACCCTCAACAGGCTTTCCTCCAAGCTCTTGTATCCTTCGGGCTATAGTGCTGGCATGCTCCTTATGATCCTGCTGAATATTCTGCATTTCTTTTTTTACATTCTCATCCTGCAATTCTGAAATAAATTTGTCGTAGGATTGTATTGCCATGTATTCGCCCTTTAAGTACGCATTCAATTCATTTATAACTTTGTTATCCAATATCGTAAACCTCCTGTTCATTTTTATAATGTATTTAATATATCCAATAATAAGATAAAATATATTTTGCAATCAAAAATTTCAGGGTATAATATAATAAATTCGTACTACTTTCCGGGGGATTCTTACAATGATAAAAACGATGGAAGAAATGATGGAATACGCAAAAGGCTCAAAAAAAAAGAGGTTGGCAGTTGCTGTAGCCCAGGATGAGGATGTGCTTCATTCTGTTCACGAAGCTCACAGCCTGGGCCTTATTAATGTCAGCCTTGTCGGTGACAAAAAAAAGATTTATGATATAGCTGACAGCTTGAAAATCGATGTATCCGGTTATGAAATAATTAAAGAAGTTGATGACGCCAAAGCTGTAAGAATAGCTGTAGATATGGCAGGCAACGGCTCAGCTGACATAGTCATGAAAGGAATGATCCCCACAGCCGATCTTTTCCGCGTTGTGCTGGATAAGGATCTTGGCCTGCGTACGAACAGGCTGCTTAGCCACGTTGGAGTTTATGAGCTATCGACCTACCACAAGCTGCTCTTTGTGACAGACGCCGGAATCAATATATCCCCTGACCTGAAACAAAAAGCTGATATTATACAAAATGCGGTAAATGTCGCAGTCAGCCTCGGTATAACAAAGCCCAAGGTTGCTGTTCTTGCAGCAATTGAGGTTGTAAATCCTTCGATGCAGGCAACAATTGAAGCTGCCGCCCTTTCCAAGATGGCAGACCGGGGGCAGATAAAGAGCTGCATAATTGACGGTCCTCTGGCAATGGATAACGCAATAAACCTGGACGCTGCCAAGCAAAAAGGAATTGTAAGCGAGGTTGCAGGAGATGCGGATATCCTTCTTACACCTGATATCGAAGCTGGAAACATACTTGTAAAGGCCCTTACCTTTCTGAATAAATCAAAATCCTGCGGTGTGGTTGCCGGTGCAAAGGTTCCCCTTGTCGTAACGTCAAGAGCCGATAACCACATGGCAAAGCTTTATTCTATTGCGCTGGCCGCAATGATGCAATAAGACACGGAGGCGATTATGTCCAAAAGCGAATATAAAATATTAGCCGTCAATCCGGGCTCAACATCTACAAAAGTAGCTTTATTTTCCGGTTCCAGCTGTATTTCATCCAAAACCTTGAGTCATAGCGCCCAAGAGCTTGCACACTTCAACTCCATCTCCGACCAATATCCCTTAAGGAAGGAAGCAGTAATGCGGTACATGCTTGAGCAGGCAATAGCCGTAACAGACCTGGATGCCGTAGTTGGCAGAGGAGGGCTTATGAAGCCTTTAAAAGGAGGTACTTACAGAGTAAGCCAGCCTATGCTGGAGGATTTGAAATCCTGCAGGTTTGGACAGCATGCCAGCAATCTTGGTGCAATTATTGCAAGCGAAATAGCGCTGCCAAACAATATACCGGCATTTATTGTAAACCCTGTTGTCGTGGATGAGCTTGAACCCCTCGCAAGGCTCTCAGGCTTGCCTGAGATACCGAGAAGAAGCGCCTTCCATGCATTGAATCAGAAGGCTGTGGCCGTCAAGTATTCGAAAGAAGCAGGCAAAAGATATGATGAATTAAACCTGATTGTTGCTCATTTGGGCGGCGGAATATCTGTCGGTGCGCATAAAATGGGAAGGGTTATTGAAGTTAACAACGGTCTTGAAGAAGGCCCCTTCTCACCTGAGCGTTCAGGCAGTCTTCCTGTAAGCCAGCTTGTGGATTTGTGTTTTTCGGGTAAATATACCCGTGAAGAAATTTATAAAAAGCTTGTGGGAAAAGGCGGTCTTGTTGCTTATCTTGGAACCTCTGACTGCAAGGAGATTGAAGCATGGATAGACAACGGCTCCGAAAATGCCGCCCTTGCCCTTGAAGCCATGACCTATCAGATAGCAAGGGAAATCGGAGCTTGCAGTACCGTTCTGTATGGAAAGGTAGACGGGATAATTATTACCGGAGGCATTGCACACAGCAAAAGAATCGTATCCTGGATTACCGAGAGAGTTAAGTTCATCGCTCCGGTAAAAGTGTACCCCGGAGAGGACGAAATGTCCGCTCTTGCAGAGGGAGCCTTAAGGGTTTTGTGCGGCGAGGAGCAAGCGCAGGAATATTAATGCGTTCGGAGTATATGAATGAAAGTACTTGGATTAATAGTTGAATACAATCCCTTCCATAATGGCCACCTGTATCACCTGCAGGAATCAAAAAAGCTCAGCGGAGCGGACTGTGTCATTTGCGTTATGAGCGGCAACTTCATTCAGCGCGGAGAACCCTCCATTGTCAACAAATGGGCCAGAGCCCGCATGGCGCTTTGTTCCGGAGCAGACCTTGTTATTGAGCTGCCTTTTCCATATGCCATGTCAAGCGCAGAGTACTTTGCATTTGGGGCAGTAAAGATTTTAGACAGCCTGGGGATTGTAAATTACGTTTGTTTTGGGAGTGAGCACGGAAGTATTGATGACTTAAAGGATATAGCGCAAGTTTTTGTTGATGAGCCCCATGAGTACAGATCCGCGCTTCAAAATGAACTGAACAAGGGTCTTTCCTTTCCCGCCGCCAGGGAAAATGCCCTGACCCGCTACCTTTCCTGCAAGAAAAGCCCTGTTTCCTTTTCTTCAAACAACATACTCGGAATAGAATACCTTAAAGCTCTTATCAAGCTTAAGAGTGATATTACGCCCCTAACTATAGCACGTGTAGGCAATACCTACAACCAGGAGCAGCTGTCAGGCGAAATCTCCAGCGCAACCGCCATCAGGAAGCATATTGATAGGGAGATAAAAGAAATAAAACCCTTGCCTTTTTCGCTCCAACTTCCTGCAATTCCGCAGGAAAGCTCAGCCATTTTGGAGGAAGAGTTCAAAAGCGGAAGAGGGCCGGTGTTTTCCTATCACTTTGAGCTTCTCATACTCAGCATGCTTAGAAAAATGAAGGCTTCAGATTTAAAGCAGTTGCCCTTTGTAAGCGAAGGATTGGAAAACAGAATCAAAGAAGCTTCGGGGAACACCGGAAGCCTTAATGAACTGCTTGAGTCCATAAGCACAAAACGCTATACCCGCACGAGAATCCAGCGAATCCTCTTCAATACCCTTACAGGCATGACTCAAAAGCTTTTTGACGACTTCAACAATAACGGAGGACCGCAATATATACGAGTCCTTGGATTTAATCAAAAAGGCAGGACTCTTCTTTCACTTATGAGCAAAAGTGCCTGCCTTCCAGTAATTATAAAAGCTGCTGATTTTAAAAACTCCTGCAACCCCCTCCTTGGAAAAATGCTGGAGCTGGAAGCCCTTGCGACTGACCTTTACGTTTTAGGCTACAGCAATCCCCAGTACAGAAAAGCAGGCCAGGAGTTCACCCAGAACCTTGTGATTGAAAAGTATTGAATTTGCCTTATACTTCGACAATTATCGGCAAAATCATTGGCTTGCGCTTTGTCTTCTCATAAAGGTAATCTCTAAGAGAATCCTTGATAAAATTCTTTTTGCTGGCCCAGTCAGTTTTCTTCTTTTCTGCAGATTTGTACAAAGCAGTCTTTATTACCTCTTTCACTTGTTCCATGAGGTCCTCCGATTCACGCATGTATACAAAACCTCTTGAAATAATGTCAGGCCCAGCCATAAGTGAGCCTGTGTCGCTGTCAACTGTCAGAACCGCTACAATAAGTCCATCCTGTGAAAGATGCTTTCTATCCCTCAGTACAATGCTTCCAACGTCCCCTACCCCAAGCCCGTCAACAAGAACCTTGCCCGAATTGACCGAACCGTTTAATTTTGCCCCCTCAGCGTTCAACTCTAGAACACGACCTATTTCCATAAGGAATATATTCTCAGAAGGCATGCCCAAAGATTGCGCCAAGTTTGCATGCTGCTTCAAGTGCCTGAATTCTCCGTGAACAGGCATGAAATACTTGGGCTTTACAAGGCTGTGCACCAGCTTCAGCTCCTCCTGGCAGGCATGTCCTGACACATGTATGTCCGCCAGAGCTTCATAGATAACCTCAGCTCCTTTTTTAAACAGCTCGTTTATTACTCTTGAAACGAATTTCTCATTTCCGGGAATAGGTGTCGCTGATATGATAACCAAATCCCCGGGGAAAATATCCACCTTCTTATGCTCTGAAGCAGCTATTCTTGAAAGGGCAGACATTGGCTCTCCCTGGCTTCCGGTAGTAACTATGACAATCCTTTCCCTTGGATACCTGTCAATCTGGTCTATGTCAATCATTACGCCTTCAGGCACATTTAAATACCCAAGGTTTATAGCTACGTTCACGACATTAACCATGCTTCTTCCGCATATAGCCACCTTGCGTCCGAATTTGACAGCCGCATTTATTACCTGCTGCACTCTGTGGACATTGGATGCAAAGGTTGCAACAAGAATCCTGCTTGTAGCGTTCATAAATATCTCTTCAAAGGTTTCCCCCACTGTCCTCTCTGACATCGTGTAGCCAGGCCGTTCAACATTTGTGCTGTCCGCCATGAGGAGCAGGACGCCCTTCTTGCCTAGTTCTGCAAGTCTTGCAAGATCCATTGGTTCACCTTCTATTGGCGTATAGTCGATTTTAAAATCCGACGTGTGCACCACAATGCCCGCAGGTGTGTGTATAGCCAGTGCTACGGCATCGGCAATGCTGTGTGTTGAGCGTATAAACTCAATTTTAAATGCACCCAGTTCAACTGTTTCACTATGATTTACTGTGTTGAGCACTACATCAGCTACCATTCCGTGCTCTTCAAGCTTGTATTGAAGAAGACCCAAGGTAAGCCTTGTCCCATAAACAGGCACATTTATATCCTTCAATACATAAGGCAAGGCTCCTATATGATCCTCATGCCCATGTGTCAGGAATATCCCCTTAACCTTTTCCTTATTCTTTACAAGATATGATACATCAGGTATGACAAGATCTATTCCCAGCATTTCATCCTCCGGGAAAGCAAGACCACAGTCAACTACAATCATTTCATCCCCGTACTCAAAAACGGTGATGTTTTTACCTATCTCAAGGAGCCCTCCCAAAGGTATTACTTTTAATTTTTTCTTGTTCTTTGCCACATTCAAACCTCCGATTATTAAATGGGATGCTGCTATGCATCCCTCACGTATTATAGCATATTCCAGTAATAATTAACAAATATAATATTGATTCTGTTGCAAAAACCCATTTTCTGAAACTTCGATGAAATAACTAACGACATTGCTATTCCTTATCCTTAAGCCTTCCCATTATGCTCCCTGTCTTCCAGTCATCTCTTCCGCTTTCCAGAAGAACTTCGTTATACACAGCCAACGTCTGCTCGGCTATTGTATCCCAATTATAGCAGCTGCAAACCTTTTCCATTGCCCTGCGTTTCATTTCTTCCGCTTTTTGAGGATTATGCAGGATTTCCAGTATGCTGTCAGCCAGAGAATTGGCATTTCCGGTATATGACTTCATACCGTCAATTCCATGGTTTACTATTTCTCCAAGGCCTCCTGTATCACTAACCACAACAGGTATGTTTGCTACCATCCCCTCCAGCGCCACAATTCCGAAGGGCTCGTACAAGCTGGGGAAAACAGCTACATCAGCGCACTTGTATAGCTTCAAAAGATCTTCGTCGTTTATATATCCCGTAAAATAAACCTTGTGCGCTATGCCCATAGTCCATGCCTTGCTTTTCAAATAATCCAGCTGGGGTCCCTTGCCTGCAATTATAAATTTAACATCGTTGTAATACTGAATTATTTTGGGTATTGCATCAACAAGGACGTGAACCCCCTTCTCATTCACCAGCCGTCCAACAAAAAAAACTATCTTCTCATTGTCGGATGCATAATTCCTTCTGAAGCTGTAATCCCTTTCATATCCATTAAATTTGTTTATGTCCACGCCGTTTGGTATTATGCGTATCTTGTCCTCCGGCAGCTGAAAAACATATTTTGTTTCGTTTTTCATGTATTCGCTGTTTACAATAACCCTCCAGGACTCAAAGCCTAGCCACCACTCCACACTGCTGATGTAGCGCTGCAGGTCGTTATGTATTCCCCAGTTGCGTCCATGCTCCGTGGCATGAATGGTACACACCACAGGAATGGAAAATGAATATTTCAAAACTCTTGACGCAAAAGCTACAACCCAATCATGGGCATGTATAATATCAAAACGTCCGGTCTCATTTATAAGCTTTGACGCATATTCCACCAGAGCAAAATTAAGCTGAAGAACCCAATCTACAAAATTATAAGTGCTTACATCGTATGTATGCACCCTGTGCACAATAACGCTCTTATCTTTTTCTATTTCCTTAGTTCCCTGTTCATAGCAGGTTACCACATGAACCTCATTACCCTTTTGGCCTATTTTCTGTGCCAGGTCATGTACAACCCTAGATATACCGCCTACAATTCTCGGAGGGTATTCCCAGGACAACATCAGAACACGCATAACTTTCTCCTCTCAAACAGCCTACTGTCATATAACACAATATAATATGTATATTTTATAACTTTTTCTTATGTTTATGTAAAAACACCTTAAAAACTAATGGCACAAAACTGAATAATAAGCTTTTATTCAAGAAAAAATAGTTTAGAGGTCAGTTCATAGTTACCAATATGTAAATTTCGTCAAAAGTTTAGAAATTCCTTCTTTGATTGTTGAAATTTGAATTAAATATATATTTAACAAATAAATGAAATAATATTTTAAGGAGTGTAATAGCATGTCTGAAACAGATAACCAATCATGGCAGGAATTACATATAAATCATCATGTTACCAGAATAGTTTTGCTCCCAAGAGATCCTAATTGTCTGTTTGCCTTTTGGGAAATTTCCAATGATCTTAAGGATTCCTTCATAAGAGAATTCAGTAAGGATGTTTGGGACAAATCATATCCTGCATTGAGAATTACAAATATATCCAAAAGCTACAGCTTTTTTATAAGGATTGATGATTATATCAGCAGCTGCTATATAAATGTCGAGGATTCAAACAACCTATATTCAGCAGAGCTTGGAAGAAAAACATCAGAAAATTTTTTTATAAACATGGCAAGCTCCAACCATGTATATACTCCCAGTAACACCGTTAGTTCAAATATTGCTGCATACTTCGTTAACTATAAAGATTTGAAGAACAGAGTGAATGAAATAAATTCAGGGAGTTTGTTCGAGTCATATATTTATAAGTTTCACAATGCCTTCATTGCAGGAGTCAGCTCCCCTGAAATGCTTGAAAATGACGTCTCTCGCTCCTTTATGGGAGTAAGCTCCTGGACACTGATAAGGTAATGAATTCTGCGGATTTTTGAAAGGATGATAATATTGACCAAAGGATATTTAGCTTTTGTATTGCATGCCCACCTTCCATACGTAAGACATCCCGAGAACGAAAGTCACCTTGAGGAAAGATGGCTCTTTGAAGCTATTTCAGAAACATATATTCCTTTGATAAATGCTTTTGAGTCACTGATAAATGAAAATATTGAATTCAAAGTAACAATGTCCATAACTCCCACCCTTATTTCCATGCTTTCTGATCCTCTGCTACAGAGTCGATACATAAAATACCTTGAGAGTCTGATTGAGCTATGCGGCAAAGAGGTCGTGAGGACTATGAACCAGCCTGAATTCCACCATCTGGCAGAGATGTACCGTTCAAAATACATAAACGATCTGTATACCTTCAGGGACAAATACAGCTGCAATATGATAAATGCTTTCAAAGCTTTGAGGCAAGCCGGAAAAATGGAAATAATAGCTTGCGCTGCAACCCATGGTTTTTTGCCGCTGATGTCAACCACCCCCGAAGCTATCAGAGCTCAGGTGAAAACAGGCGTGCAAATGTATGAACTTTTTTTCGGCTCAAAGCCTCGAGGGATATGGCTTCCTGAATGCGGCTACACCCCTTTGGTTGAAGGTGTATTGAAGGAAAACGGAATTGAATATATAATAACTGAATCCCATGGCATACTTTATGCCAATCCAAGACCTGTATTCGGCACATATGCTCCCATTGTCACAAACAACGGCATTGTAGCCTTTGCAAGGGATATAGAGTCTTCGAGGCAGGTTTGGAGCTCGACTGAAGGTTATCCTGGGGACTTTGACTACAGGGAATTCTATCGTGATATAGGCTTTGACCTTGATTATGAGTACATCAAGGACTATATTTCACCTGACGGGAAGCGGATTCATACAGGCATCAAATACTTCAGAATCACCGGAAAGACAGAAAACAAGCTGCCTTACAACCCTGAATGGGCCAAAAACAAAGCTGATATGCACGCATTTAATTTCATAGTCAACAGGGAAAGGCAAATCGAATATATAAACGAAATAACAGGAAGATCTCCAATAATTGTTTGTCCTTATGATGCCGAGCTTTTCGGCCATTGGTGGTATGAAGGCCCATACTGGCTGTATTCACTGTATAAAAGAATTCACCTTGCTCAGGATACCTTCAGGCTGGTGACACCAGGAGAATACATAGATGAGAACCCTGTCATGCAAGTTTCAACACCATGCGCTTCTAGCTGGGGACACATGGGCTATAACGAAGTATGGCTCAACCCAAGCAACGACTGGATATATAAGCAGCTTATCAAATCTGCGGAAAGAATGATTGAGCTGGCAAACGAGAACAGGTACTCAGAAGGTTTGAAAAAGGAAGCTTTGAATCAGGCAGCCAGAGAGCTTCTGCTGGCTCAAAGCAGCGATTGGGCATTTATAATGAGAGCCGGCACAATGGTTGACTATGCCGTAAATCGCACAAAGGAGCATATAAAAAGATTCACCAGGCTCTACCACGATATCAAGGAAGATAACATTGATGAAGCCTGGCTTAAAGATATACAAGAGAAAGACAATTTGTTTCCTGCCATAGACTATTTGTCATATATCAGTGCATAAGCTTCTACATGCGTTTCGCACCTTCATATGCAAGCTCTGAACGTTCACACTCTTCATCCGTAAGAGTGATCTGGTAACAGAGGCTGCTGCCCTTCATCTTTTCACTGGCGTAGCACAAACCGTTGGTTCTTATATCAAGAAAAGGGTGGTCAATCTGTTCCGGATCACCCAAAAGTATTATTTTAGTGCCTGCGCCGGCCCTGGTTATGATACCCTTCACCTGCTTGGGTGTGAGGTTCTGGGCTTCATCAATAATAACCCATTGCCTGACTATAGACCGGCCTCTTATGAAAGCGATAGCCTCCGTATTTATGATTTTTCTGTCGAAAAGCTCGTCTACTTTGTCTTTAAGCTCTTTTTCACTGTTATAGCGCTCATTCTCATCATTATCTATAAGAACCTCGAGATTATCAATAACAGGCCTTAAAAACGGCGCAATCTTTTCCTGCTCCGTACCCGGCAGGAAACCTATATCCTCGTCCAGCTTCACATTTGGCCTGCAAACAAGTATTTTCCTGTAAAGCTTGTTTTGCTCAACCATTATTTTATGAAGTCCGACGGCAAGTGAATAGAAGGTCTTTGCAGTACCGGCAGGGCCTTTGATTATTACAAGCGGCGCCTTGTCCGCATCAGTCATCAGCGCTTCCTGCATGAATTTCTGTCCGGCATTTCTCGGAGAAATTCCGAAGGGTCTTTCCTGCAGGAATTTCAAGCAAACTATTTCCCTTCCGTCAAATCTGCCTAAGGCAGTCTGTTTATCATTGTTACAGGAATGTATAATCAGGAATTGATTTGTTATAAGATTGATTCCGTCCTGACGAATGAGATCAGAGGTGTAATAGAAGACATCTTCGGCATTAAGCTTTCCTTTTGAATAAAATTCCTTCAGCTTTTCTTCCGTAGTGTAAACATCAATTCTTCCCTTGTACTGCTCATCAATTGCGGGAACCTGTTCCGCGAAAAAATCCTGGGCAATAACCCCTATTATGTCAGCCTTGATTCTTTCAAAAATATCCTTGGTTACCAGAAATACTCTCTCGCCCTTTTCCAGCAAGCCCTTGCATACCTTCAGTATCCTGTTGTCATTGCTGTAAGCATCCCAGCTTTCCGGCAGCTTTACATTGTTGTAGTTCATCTCTATGCGCAGTGTCCCGCCGTTTTCCAGCTCTATACCTTCATTCAGGCTGCCCCTTGCTCTTAATCCGTCAATTACTCTTGCCACATGCCTGGCATTTGCCCCTAATTCCGTGTTGTCTTTCTTGAATTTGTCCAGTTCTTCCAAAACCACCTCGGGAATTACAACAGCATTGTCACCAAAAGAGAATAGTGCGAAGGGAGTCTGAAGCAAAACATTGGTGTCCAGAACAAAGGTCTTTTTCAACATTAATCGCCCCAATCATATTTTATTTTTCTGCAAATGCTGATAGTATATAATAATCAAAAAAATGTTAAGCAGTGATTAATACCGCATTAAATAATTATAAAACCATTAATTGAATTATACCACATATTTTATGAATAAAAAAATAGGACCAAGTCTGTATTGACAATTGTACCCAGCATAATTATAATAAAAGTACTCAGCTGGCTCTGAGTGCTTTCTTTTTTTATCCCGGATAATAAATAAAAAATGGCAGAAAACTATTGCAGGGTTCCAAAAGGAGCCCTGCATTATGTTTCCGTTATGGGCGTTGCATGTCGTATTCTTATCCTTAAGGCTGAAAAAAAGTTGACAAGTGCAATTATGGCTCCCCCAAGGAATACATACTTGTAGCCGGCGCTTCCGTTGCTGTGCCATATGATGCCTCCCAGCGTGGGAAGAAACATTGAAACTATATGATCAATGCTTATCCCGGCTGAAAGCGTGGGGGACACGTCCTCTTCGCACACTGCAATCTTTTTGAGGTATGTGGCGCGGGCCATTGCCGCAGAGTTCATAAGCTGGTCGATTATATAGCATGCAGAAACAATTATAACCGGTCCATTTCCGGAAAGCCTGTCAGCAAAAACATAGCCCAGGCAAACAAACACAAGCAAGGCAGATTCGCCCGCAAGAACAAGCCTCTCTCCTAAGCCGTCAATAAGCCTTCCAGTTAAAGGCTTTACAAAAATCGACAAAAATGCTATGGTAAAAAACAGTATAGTCATGGTTGTAACCTTTTGCCTGAAGACATCAACAAGAACCCATGGGCCAAATGTCAGGAATATCTGTTTGCGTGCCCCATAAAGGACGCTAAACCAGTAGAAAAGGCTGTATTTTTTTCTGAACACAAACCTCCCCTTGATTCCCCTTGAATTTTTGGGCTGCATAAGCATCATAACAATTCCGGCTGCTGCAAAGGCTATAGCTCCAATTGTAAAGGACACTGTATAGCTTATCCTCAGATACCTGAATAAAAGCCAGAGAATTGCGCTGCTTGCCACAAGAGCAGCTGTATTGGCCGCATTTATTTGGCCCAGCTTCCTGCCCAGTCTCCCGTCATTTGCAAAACTCATGCCTATACTGTTGAAAAGAGGCATAAATACATGCTGGCCGGAGCTGTACACAAAAATACACATAAGCATTATTGCATAATTGGGAGGTATAATCCCTAAAAGGAACATCCCAAGACCTGCAGTAAGGTTTGCAAGGACAGCTATCCTTATATCGCCAAGGGCATAAAGAAAACCTACTATCAAAAAAACAAGAAACCCGGGCATTTCCCTTGGTATTTCAAGCATTGAACGCTGAACTATTGCCATATGGAAGTTTTCCTTCAGGAAGTTGTTCAAGGTAGAGCCATCTACACTTTGACCTATCCCAATAAACATTCCGGCTAAAACAAAAAGCAAAAAATCCTTTTCTACTCTACTTGCTCGTTCAAAAACGGCCTTTACCATAATATACCCCCATAAGTGAGAAATTGTTACTATACCCCATTCATAGTACTTTAGTATGAATTATCCGCATAAAAAGTCCTTATGATATGCTACCATATTATTGTGGAGCAGTCCATAAAAATTCAAAGACAGAGGATAAGCATATGCAAACACAAAATGCTGCAATACTCAATTATCCTCATTGGTTCAAGGTTGAACGGGAAACTGAAAAAACAATTTCAAGACTCTGTACAGTCAAGGAACTGTCCTTTTACTTAAAGAATCCGGACGAGTATATAAGGCGCCCGGCTATTTTGAGAATCAAAGACTTAAGCGTTAATCCGCAGATATCCGGCATAGTGCAGATATTAGCTTTGACACCGGCTTTCGCTTCAATGACTGGTTATAACAAGGCTTTCCAGCTCACATTATCAAATGGATGTTCTCCTGCTGGTCCTTCTTTCCGTATATCCGCTTTCATCTTCCTTTATAGTGTCAGAATCAATTTTCGGTGAGTCTTTGAAATTCCGGTCCTCCATAATCATCCTTTCAATATCATATTGATTCCTGGCTCTTATTTCTTCAGCTTTAACCATTGCATCAGCTTTTATCTGCTCAACATTCAGCCTGTATTTTGTATAGATACTGGTAATTGCAATAATACCTCCAGTGGCAATAGCAACTATAGGAATCAGTAAACCTAATGTGTCCGGTCCCATCTTAAAGCCTCCTTTTGTTAGCTCCATTTTTTACTTTTATAATATCACAAAAGTGAAATTTATAAAAGGCAAAAAACTAAAGCCCTTTGAAATCAAGGGCTTTAGAGTAAATAAATTGTTTTCATTTGGCTGCGGGTTAAGGATTTGAACCCTAACAAACTGATCCAGAGTCAGTCGTGCTACCGTTACACAAACCCGCAATGTTAATAATTAATCTCTAACGTGTTTTACACAATATGAAAAGGCATTATTAAAATGCTCAGACACTTGCGACAAAAGGTATTATAGCACAGCTAAATTTCAAATGCAACGATATTTTTATGGAATTTTTTAACTGTCAAGCGCTTTAAGGGCATACCGGTTTGCGGCTTTTAATCACACCCCGGTACACCCCTTATAAATCTTTACTTCAACAGCTTAACGGTTTCACGTGCTATGGCAAGCTCTTCGTTGGTTGGAATAACTAGAGTCCTTACCCTTGCATCCGGTGTGCTTATATCTAATTCCTGTCCCCTGACCTTGTTCTTATCCCAGTCAATACAAATTCCCATGAATTCAAGCCCTTCGAGCACTTTTCTCCTTACTATGCTGTTGTTTTCGCCTATTCCGGCAGTGAATACAACAGCATCAACGCCGCCGAGAACTGCGGCATAGTCTCCGATGAATCTTTTTACCCTGTAGCAGAATATGTCAATTGCAAGCTGGGCTCTTTCATTTCCCGAATCAGCTGCCTCATGAAGGTCCCTGAAGTCGCTGCTTACGCCGGATACACCGAGAACACCGGACTTTTTGTTGAGGAAATCGCTGATATCCTTGACAGACATCTTCTCTTTTTCCATAAGGAAGGAAATAACAGCCGGGTCAATGGTTCCGCTTCTCGTCCCCATTGCAAGGCCCTGCAAAGGAGTGAAGCCCATGCTGGTTTCCACTGACTTGCCTCCGTTTACGGCACATATGCTGGCTCCGTTTCCAAGGTGACAAGTAATTATTTTCAAATCCTCAATAGGCTTTTTAAGCATGGCTGCCGCCCTCTCCGCCACATATTTGTGGGAAGTTCCATGGAAACCGTATTTTCTTAAACGGTACTTTTCATATATCTCATAGGGCAATGCATAAATATATGCGTGCTTTGGCATTGTCTGATGGAATGCGGTGTCAAAGACAGCTATCATTGGAATACCCGGCATTATTGCCTGGCAAGCCTCAATACCTACAACATTGGGAGGATTGTGAAGGGGTGCAAGCTCGATGCAATCCTTTATAGCCTTCATTACCTCATCGTTTATAACAACCGAATCCGAGAATTTTTCTCCTCCGTGAACAACACGGTGGCCAACCGCTGAAATCTCTGACATGCTGGAAATAACCCCAATTTTCTTGTCAGTCAGAGCATTAATTACTTCCTGAATGGCTACCTTGTGGTTATAAAGATCCTTTTCAATAACAACCGGATCGCCATCTCTGGAAGTCTGCTTTAAAAAAGCGTGCTCAAGGCCTATCCTGTCACAAACACCCTTTGCCAGTACCGACTCGTTTGTCATGTCAATAAGCTGGTACTTCAACGAAGAGCTTCCCGTATTAATAACCAAAACCTTCATTATCTCAACCCCGATCTAATTAAAGTATTTTTGATTGTACTGCAAAAACCCATTTTCGGAAACTTCGATGATATCACTAGCACCTTGTCTTGCAATTCCTCGCCCGCATCAATGTGTCATCCTGTCACGTGATGCTCAAAATGCCTTCCTTGGCATTTTGACGTCGGAATTGCTGCGACGCAGGCGAGTGATTTTTGCATCTTGTTTCAAGAAAAACTGTTTTTGCAGCATAATCACATTATTATATATTAGGCATTTTGTGCCTGAACTGCCGTAATAGCCACAACCCCAACAATATCTTCGGCGCTGCAACCTCTAGACAAATCATTGACAGGCTTTGCTATACCCTGTGTTACAGGTCCGTAAGCTTCAGCTTTTGCCAATCTTTGAGTAAGCTTGTATGCGATATTTCCACAGTTAAGGTCAGGGAACACAAGCACATTGGCCTCGCCTGCTATCTTGCTGTCCGGAGCTTTTGATTTGCCAACCGATGGAACAAGTGCGGCATCCGCCTGCAGTTCGCCGTCAAGCTTGAGATTTGGCGCCTTTTCTTTGGCAAGCCGGGTTGCTTCTACAACCTTTTCTGTAAGCTCGCTTTTAGCGCTTCCGTAAGTAGAATATGAAAGCATGGCAACCTTCGGTTCTGCTTGCACAAGATCCTGGAAGGACTTTGCAGATGCAATCGCAATTTCCGAAAGCTCTTCGGCATTTGGATTCTCTACAAGACCGCAGTCAGAATAAACAAAGACCCCATTTTCTCCGTACTCACAATCAGGAACCACCATAACAAAAAATGAAGATACAAGCTTTGTTCCGGGTGCGGTCTTTAAAATCTGAAGTGCCGGCCTTAAGGTGTTTGCCGTGGAATTGACAGCTCCTGCCACCATTCCGTCCGCTTCACCCTTCTTAACCATCATTACTCCGTAATATAAAGGATTCTTCATGGTTTCCCTTGCCTGCTCAATTGTCACTCCCTTTGATTTTCTCATCTCGCAGAAGGTATTTGCATAGTCCTCAAATTTATCTGAATTCAAGGGATCTACTATTTTTGCCCCGGAAATATCCAATCCATCAGCAAGCTTCATTATTTCTTCCTTGTTTCCAATAAGCACGATATTTGCAAGACCCCGCTCCTGTATCATGGCTGTAGCCTTAATAGTCCTGATATCCGTACTCTCAGGCAACACAATAGTCTTTTTGTCCGCTTTCGCCCTCTGTGATATTTGTTCCAAAAAGTTCATACATTAACCCCTTTCAGTATCTCATAGTAATATTAATTATAATATTTATTTTGTTACCAGGTCATAAGACCTAGTTAGAAGGCGGGTTTCAGCCCTTTTTTATTATATACGACTTGTTTATTGTATACAAGTTTTATTTGTTAAAATTTTATCTTTTTATTGTAATTATTTATCATCTTTTTGTTTAAAAATAACAATTGTACAAAGTTAATAAGATATACACTCCTAACCCTGTACAATTGCTGTTTTGGCTTTATATATTGTTGATTCTGCCGCAAAAACCATTTTCTGAAACTTCGAAAAGCTGTTTTTGCGGTAGAATCATTAAAAGCAATAAATATATTACTAATGTAATAATTTTTGCTATATATTTATTCTATCAATTTCATCCTTTAATATCTTATTGATTAACTGCGGATTGGCTTTGCCTTTTGTTTCTCTCATAGCCTGCCCCACCAGAAATCCAAAGGCCTTTTCCTTGCCGCTCTTATAATCTGCAACAGACTGCGGATTTGCATCAAGTATCTTCTTGACTATTGCAGCTAAAGCCCCCTCGTCGCTTACAACTTCCAAGCCTTCTTCCTTTACTATTGCCTCGGGACTCTTGCCTGACTCAAACATCTTTTCAAATACCTTCTTTGCTATGGTACCGCTGATTACTCCCTTTTCTATAAGACCTATGAGCTTTGCAAGGTATTCTGCGGGGAAGGGTATGGCTTCCTCTTCGGAATTCCGTTCCTTCAAAATTCTCATCATATCCCCCATGATCCAGTTGCTGACCGCTTTAGGGTTATTACACGCTGCCACGGCTTCCTCAAAAAAATCAGAAAGGCGTTTTGAAGCAGTGAGTATTGCCGCATCATATTCAGGCAAGCCAAATCCGGAAATATATCTTTTCTTCCTCGCATCAGGAAGCTCAGGCAGGGATTGTCTTATGCCCTCGATATACTCACTGTCAAGGACAATGGGGACCAGGTCGGGCTCCGGAAAATACCGGTAGTCATGGGCCTCTTCCTTGCTTCTCATTGCATAGCTTACACCCTTGTTGTCATCCCAACGCCTGGTTTCCTGAACAATTACGCCGCCGGACTCAATCTCCCTTATCTGTCTCTGGGTTTCAGCTTCTATAGCCCTTACAATTGATCTGAAGGAATTCAGATTTTTCATTTCAGTCCTCGTGCCGAATTCTTTTTGCCCCCTGGGTCTTACAGAAAGATTTACGTCAGCCCTGAGAGAACCCTCCTGCATTTTACAGTCAGATACCTCTATATATTCAAGTATGGCCTTGAGGTTTTCCATATATGCTTTTGCTTCCTCAGCAGACCTGATATCAGGCTCGCTTACTATCTCAATAAGAGGAACTCCGCATCTGTTGTAGTCTACCAGAGTACCCGTATCCCATTCGTCATGCATCAGCTTTCCTGCATCCTCTTCAATATGGATTCTTGTAATTCCTATTCTTTTTGTGTTTTCACCGACGTCAATGTCGATATATCCACCCTTGCATAAGGGAAGATCATATTGGGAAGTCTGGTAAGCTTTCGGCAGGTCGGGATAGAAATAATTCTTTCTGTCCTGCTTGCTGAATTCAGCAATGGAGCAATTGGTCGCAAGTCCCGCCTTAACTGCAAATTCTACCGCCTTCTCGTTAAGCACAGGCAGCACACCAGGCATTCCCGTGCAGATTGGGCAGCAATGCGTGTTTTCTTCACCGCCGAATTCAGTTGTGCAAGAGCAGTATATTTTTGATTTGGTCGAAAGCTCCGCATGAACCTCCAAACCTATAACAACTTCGTAATCCATTCTCAATCACCCAGCCTTTGTTCATTCAAATATTTTTCTTCTTTATTTTTTTATATTTGATTGCACTGATAAAAACATTTTCTGAAACCTCGATAAACCAACCAATGACTTGTCTTACAATTCCGTCAAGTAATTTGAGGAACTGTTTTTGCCGTACAATCATATTTATATATTTAGATATTAGGCCTCATCCTGTGATAATCCGTATTCTGCTCAAAGGTATAGCCCACCTTAAGAAGTGTGCTCTCATCAAAATGCTTACCAATAAGCTGAAGTCCAATAGGCAGCCCCTTGCTGTCCATACCGCATGGTATAACCAATCCGGGCAGCCCTGCTATGTTTACTGATACGGTATATATATCCTCAAGGTACATTTCAAGAGGATTATTGGTCTTCTCACCGATTTTAAACGCTGTAGTTGGAGCCGTAGGGCCGACAATCAGATCATATTTTTCAAAAGCCTGATTAAAACCATCCTTAATTAAAGTTCTCACCTGAAGAGCTTTTTTATAGTAAGCATCATAGTAGCCTGAGCTTAATGCATATGTCCCCAGCATGATCCTTCTCTTTACCTCAGCTCCGAAGCCTTCGCTCCTTGACTGCTTGTAAAGATCAAGCAAATCCGTAAATTTTTCAGCCCTGTAACCATACTTAATGCCATCGTATCTTGCAAGATTTGAACTGGCTTCTGCACAGGCTATTAAATAGTAGGCGGGAATGGCATACTCCGTTATGGGAAGAGAAAACTCCTCGCATTCCGCGCCTAGCTTCCTTAAAGTATCAATGGCGTTCAGCACCGCCTTTTTCACTTCATCGTTTATGCCCTCACCCAGGTACTCTCTGGGATATCCTATCTTCATACCTTTTATATCGTTAACAAGCGATTTTGTGTAGTCAGGGTGCGCAATGTCCGCAGAAGTAGAGTCCATAGGGTCATGGCCGCTTATTGCATTTAAAACCAGAGCACAGTCTGTCACATCTTTTGTCAGCGGGCCAATCTGATCCAGCGACGATGCATAAGCTACCAAGCCGAATCTGGAAACAGCGCCGTAAGTAGGCTTTAATCCAACCACACCGCAAAAGGAAGCAGGCTGTCTGATAGAGCCGCCCGTGTCGGAGCCGAGGGCAAATACAGCCTGTCCGGCGGCAACGCAAGAAGCTGCTCCTCCGCTTGAACCGCCTGGGACTCTTTCAAGATCCCATGGATTTTTTGTTTTCTTAAAGTATGAATTCTCAGTGGAACTTCCCATGGCAAACTCATCCATGTTCAGCTTGCCCAG
>JAOACY010000086.1 GCA_026417615.1 Clostridia bacterium | reverse complement strand
GCTTACAGTAGCCACAGGCTACCTGGTAGCGTACATAAAAAAGAAGATTGTGGAGCTTGAAGAGAAAATCAACAATCAGAAGGTCAACAAGTATCTGGATATTGCTGAAGATGCGGTTTGTACAGCGGTCACTGCCGTGAGTCAAACATATGTAAATGCTTTGAAAAACAACAGTCAGTTTGATCAGACAGCGCAGCAGGCGGCATTTAAGATGGCAAAAGACAAAGCTCTTGTGATTATGGGCACTGCAACACAGGATGTATTAAAAGATTTGTATAATGACTTTGATGCATGGCTTGACAGTAAGATTGAGTACTATGTTAATACAAGTAAGTCTTCGGTTTCTGGTGTCAGGCTAAAACTTAGTTCTATTCAATAACAGTAAATATTAAATGAAAAGGCAGTCCCTGGTCAAGTAGTCAGGGGCTGCCTTATTAAAATTGAGGTGAAATTAAATGAATAGCTTTATAGGATGGATAGGCGGAAAAAAACTCTTAAGAAAAGAAATTATTAAAAGGTTTCCCGAAAACATGGGAAGGTATATTGAGGTATGCGGTTGTGCAGCCTGGGTGCTGTTTGCAAAGGAACGTCATGCCGAGTTAGAAGTTTATAATGATGCTAATGGCGACTTGGTGAACCTGTTTAAATGTATCAAGTATCATTGCATGGAGCTGCAGCGTGAGCTTTCGTTCATGTTGAATTCCAGGGAATTGTTTGAGGACTTTAAAACACAATTCAACACCAGAGGCATGACCGACATTCAACGGGCGGCCAGGTTCTTTATGCTTATAAAAACCTCCTACGGCTCTGATGTTAGGAGCTATGGCTGTGTCAAAAAGGATGTATCGGTTATACTTGGTGAGAAAAGATGGACACAGGCTGATCTGTCCAGAAGAACAGGGATCAGACCAACAACGATATCTGAAATCTATAATGAAATTATCGAACGCATAAATATTGACCATCTTGACCTCATTTGCGAGGCTTTAGACTGCGAAGTTTCAGACCTGATTGAATACAAGCCAAATAAGATAAGAAGAACCGGAAAAGACCTTATGAAATGAAATTGAAAAGTAGTTGGATGTCTGCATGAACTGCAGGCATTTACTTTATATATTACTCAAGAAATAAATGGAAAAGCTACTGCGTAATTTGTAAATATATAGTATAATATCGAAGGTATAGGAGGTGTTTGTTTTGGGTGCAAAAAATAAAGTCATTGCCGGAGATTATGAAGGAAAGTACTTAGGTCAAACAGCCCAAGGTGTCTTTATCTCTACAGGAGCATTTAAGACTGTATATGTAAATAAAGATACAGTAGAGGCTTACGAGGTCATGGATGAATCGAAGAATAAGAGTGCTGCAAGTGCAGTAGGTAGAGGTTTAGTGGGTGGATTTCTTTTAGGGCCAGTTGGATTGCTGGCAGGAGGATTATCTGCAAAGACTAAAGGTACATATGTTGTTGCCATTCAATTTAAGGATGGTAAAAAGAGCCTTTTAGAAGTTGATGAAAAGAAATATAACCTTATAATTAAGCATTGTTTTTAGATTGTAAACAAAAGGCTGCTTGAAAAAGCAGCCTGAGTTTTATGATTTAAATGAGTTTTAAAAGCCATTTAATGCTGATTTAAATTATAAAAACTTTTCGTAAGTATCGTGCAAATTGAATCGTTCATTTTTTTCGTAAATAGCGTGCAAATTTTTCGTAAGTTGCGTGCAAAGCTACAATGGACCAGAGAAGACAGAAAAATCCGGCTTCATCTAATCGTTAATAATAGCCGCTTTTTAATCTTTCCATGTGTACACATCAGAAATCTGGCAAGCAAGGCACTATCCTTGGCAGCAAAGCAAGTCCAACAGGACTGGCTTCAGGAATATTGCTATGCTCCAGTATTGCTGGAGACATTTGTAGACACCCAGAAGTATCAAGGGGTTTCGTACAAGGCGGCTAACTGGATTTACCTTGGAGAGACCAAAGGTGCCGGGCGTACCGGCAGAGCGGGTACGGTATCCAGGAAGGCGATTTTCATGTACCCGTTGCAGGGTGACTTCAGGGCCTGCCTCAAAGGGGAAAAGCCATACAAGGTGGTGGAACCCCTATGAGTAAAACGAAGGAAAGACGCCTGAAGAAGCAAGCTGAAAAGGAAGCAAAGATTGAAGAGAAAATCAGGAATGGCACTGTCAGGCGCGAAATTTACGAAGATAGGAAGAAGAAGCTGGCTTTGCCGAACCGGATAAGCCCTTTTGCGACTCCCGAGGAAGAACTTGAAGACCGTCAGGAGACGGTTGAAAAGGCAGTCATGGTCTACTACAGGATGCTGTCGGATTTATTGCCGAAGCTGTCCCGTATACAAGACCCGAGAAAGCCGGGTATGGTTAAGCATAAAATGAAGGTGCTGCTGGTCTACGGTATACTCATGTCGATGTACCAGATCGGCTCCAGGCGTAACGCAAACCGGATATTAAGCCGCCCAGTGTTTTTTGACAACCTGAAGGCAATGTTCCCCGAATTTAATACTATGCCTCATGCAGATACTGTGGCAAGGCTTTTGGAAAAACTTGATGCCTCTGAAATCATGGAATGCATGGTTGGATTGCTCAAAGACCTGATACGCAGCAAAAAGTTCAGGAATTTCATGCACAAAAAGCATTATCTGATTGCTGTTGACGGCACACAGAAGTATTTCCGCGATTACCAATGGGCACCCGAGTGCCTTGAAAGGCATGTAGGAGGTGAAGCACGTATCCCTCAGTACTATTGCTATGTGTTGGAGGCTGTACTGGTTCTGGAAAACGGGATTGTGCTTCCTGTGATCAGCGAATTTATAGAAAATGGAAAGTACAAAAAAGACGGGGACAAACAAGACTGCGAACGTAAAGGGTTTTACCGTATGGCATGGAAACTAAAGAAGATTTTTTGCAGCACAAAGCTCTGCATTGTTGCCGATGGACTTTATGCCTGTGGTCCGGTCATAACAATGTGCAGGAAATATGGGTGGGACTATATGATTGTTTTAAAGGCAGACAGCTTGCCCAACGTGTGGAAAGAAGCTCTTGCATTGATGAAGATAAACCCGGAAAACCGCATCAAGTGTCATTGGGGGGACAGACAACAAATATATTCGTGGGCGAATGAGATCGAATATGAGTACATGGCAGGGGAAGTGAAAAAGAAGGAGACACTTAATGTTGTCATCTGTTATGAAAGCTGGAAGGAGAAGAACTCAAGAAGTTCAGGGATTATTCAAGAGAAGGAGACCCGATATGCTTGGCTGTCATCACTGGAAATCAACCATAAGAATGTGTTTTACAGGTGCACAAAAGTAGGTCGCTTCAGGTGGAAAATTGAGAATAATATATTGGTTGAAAAACATTAGGGCAATGAATATGAGCATTGCTTTTCATACACGTGGGGAGCGATGAAAGGGTTCCACTATTTGATGAAAATAGGGCATTTTATGAATGCTTTAGCATTGAACAGCCAATTGCTGGCAGATAAGGTCAGAGAGCTTGGAATACAGGGCTTCATAGATTACCTGGAGCTAGCGTGCAAAGGTTCCAGGCTTGATAAGAACCGGATTAAGGAAGCAAGGGAAAGGAAGTTTATGTGGAAATTGGAGCTTACGGCATAGACTTAAAACACAGAACACCAAATGGTATTGGTTTTTAAAAAGCTGAGGAGACCAGATTTTTAGCCATGCACAATTTGAAGTTTCAAAAGGATAGCTTGAAAAATACATATAGATATAGAGGTTAAAGTGAGGCTTATTTACATTAACCAACAGGTGAATATTGGTTTTAGAGGCGTATACAGTGGACTAAAATAGCTTTCAAAAAAATGATGCTTCATCTGTGTTTTTTCTGAAACATTTTTGCTCAAATCTCTCATCTGATGTATACTTTACATATATATAATATATGGAAAGGAATGTTTTAATGAAGAGGGAAATGTATTATGAAATGATTCTCGAAAGAAGAAGCTTCTTTGACAATGCCCAGTCTGTTTTATACGAGGGCTTGAACATTAATGGAATGGATTTTATAATAATGGGAATACATTATACTGATTATGATAAGGACTGGAGTGTTAAAAAGCATAAGCATTCTTTCTATGAACTCCATTATATTGTAAAGGACTGTGTTTACACAGTAATAAAAGGAATTGAAAATAGGATAGAAGCAGGGCAGTTTTACTTAATGCCTCCGTACCTTTACCACTCGCATCATCAGGATCCGGGCACCAGTCATGTTGGTTTTGCGCTGAGATGGGATTTCGGCAACAATCAGGGAAAGTGCACCAAATGCAGCAGGCCCGGAAGCGAAATGGATAAAATAGTAGAAGTACTGTCAAATGCCCATTCTTTTCCTGTAGAGGATAAAGACGGGGTATTGATAAAGAGATTCACTGACTTTTTGGATATGGCGGGGTGTGGCAGCAAGAGTTCAGAACTTAAACTTGCCTTTTTGCTTATTATTACCTGCCTGTATAATTTTTATTCAGGAATAAAGCCCAAAGTAAGTTTTGATGCAAACAATAATTCCTTTCTGGAGAACGGAATCGTAGGCACAGCAATAGAATTTATAGAGGACAACTATGTACAGGATATAGATGTGAATGATGTAGCAATGTCTGTACATATGAGCTATAGCCATCTTTCGCGGCTTTTTAAAAAATATACAGGAGAAACTATAAATTATCACATTAATAAAATCCGCCTGCAAAAAGCACAGAAGCTCTTATCCTGCACAGATAAAAAGGTAGAGGAGGTTGCTGCAGAGGTGGGCTTTAACAGCGTATATTATTTCTGCAATACTTTCAAAAAGTTTTACGGCATTTCGCCAAAGAGCTATAAAGCAGGAAAACAAAAGTTGTCAGAGTAGAAATATTGAATATTCAAAATTGCACATAGTGACGTTTGAGCTTCTCAAATGAAAACTATGCAATTTTTTTATAATAAAGTGATTAGATTTTATAATAAATCGCTAAGACTAGTATTATAATTTTCAATGTAATAATTATATTTAGTTGCTTAAAAAAGGGGGGGGAATATGAATTCAAAAGAATTAGTTTACAGAACACTTGAATTTCGTAATAATGACCGTGCGCCAAGACAAATTTGGGTTTTGCCATGGGCAGAAAACAATTATCCTGAAGAGGTGAAAAAAATAAAGGAAGATTTTCCTGACGATATATTTCAAGGTGTACCATCATATTTTGAAAAGGAATCAGTTACAAAGGGCGATCCATACGAATACGGTGAATTTGTAGATGTATGGGGGTGTATATTTCAAAATAAAAACAGAGGAATAATAGGGGAAGTAAAAGAACCTTTGGTTAGCTGGGACGATGAAGACTGGGAAGATACGAGCAGGATTCATATACCTGAAGAGTGGTTAACAATAAACAGAGATAAGATAAACGAGTTTTGCAAAACCTCAGATAAGTTTTTAATGGCAAGTGCCTGTCCAAGACCTTTTGAAAGGCTACAGTTCATAAGAGGAACTGAACAGCTGTATATTGATCTCATGTTTAGACCCCGAAAAATGCTAGAATTTATGGAAAAGATGCATGACTTTTATTGCAGGTTGATGAAGGCTTGGGCTGAGACAGATGTTGATGCGCTGATATTTATGGATGATTGGGGCTCACAAAAGAGTCTTCTTATTAACCCTAAAATATGGGAAGAAATATTTAAGCCTATGTACAGGGATTACATAGAAATTGCGCATAAGCATGGAAAGAAAATATTTATGCATTCTGACGGATATATACTTGATATTATTCCACATTTGATAGATTTAGGACTTGATGCTTTAAATTCACAAATTTTCTGTATGGGGTTGGAAAATCTCAAACAGTTTAAAGGTCATATTACTTTTTGGGGTGAAATTGACCGCCAGGGACTGCTTCCCAATGCAACAACAAAGGAAATTGAAGATGCGGTGATTAATGTAAGGAAAAGCTTATGGGCTGACGGCGGCTGCATAGCTCAGTGCGAATTTGGTCCTGGAGCAAAGCCTGAAAACGTATACAAAGTATTTGAAACTTGGACGAAGTTAAAGTAAAATTAGGCTGAATTTTTGTTTGGAGAGGGTAATCTTAGTGCCATACGATAAAAAAACATAATATAAAAAGGCTACTGGAGAATTTCCAATAGCCCCATCCTTACTATAGCCTTAACCAATGAAAAACTCAGGAAACAAGGGATTGCGACAATAACCGAAAGGCAATTATTAATACATTAATTTCTATCTGAACCGCCGTATACCGAACGGTACGTACGGTGGTGTGAGAGGTCGGCAGGTGAAATAATCGCCGACCTCCTGCTCGATTTTAAAACTATTCAGCATACTGAACTGCAGTGCTTTGCTCGCTAAGCTCGTCAACTTCCCTTTCTTTTCTGTATAATGCCAGTATACATAGTGCAAGCAGCGAAGCTATGGCAACTGTAAGGTAAACCTGTTTGAAGCCTTCGTTCAAGGTTGACTGAAATTCATTTTCAATCTTCCAGCTGATATTATCGATTTCTTTTAAATAGTTTAACTTTGCATCATCAAAAGCCCCAGGCACAGCATCCTTTAATATCCTCATTTTAATTATGGTATCGTTTATATCCTTCTGGGTTGATTTGAGTGCTTCCATTGCCTTCATCATATTACCCTGGCTATTATGCGCTTCAGGCATTTTTGCATCACCTGACGCTGTCTTTAAGCCGGAACCTCTTTGCATTCCGGCTAAAGCTTTTTCCATTCCGGCTAAAGCACTCTCCATGCCTTCAATGCCTTTTTGGACGCCATTTTGAATATCTGCAGCTATTTTGGGCGTCATTTCATCGAACATCCTGCCGGCCAATATCTTACAATTGTTTGTAATTGTAGTTACGTCAGAAGACTTCATAAGCTCAATAAGATCCTGGGGCATTTCAAAATTACTGTTTCCGCTCATATCAATCTTTACGGTGTTCTTTGAAGTCAGGTCGGGTATTTGTGCATTTCCCAGCTTATCCTTCATATTAGGGTCATTTTTCAGGCTGTTGATTTTATCAGTAAGCTCCTGGGCATATGGCAATTGAGGCGCGTTTATTTCTTTTGGCAGCAGCGACAATATATTTTCCTGAACATTAGACCCTGCATGCGCAATAAAGCCTATCATTATCGCCGGTGCAATTACGGTTCCAACTGAACGCACCAATGAAAGCGTTGCAAGAGCGGAATTGGCTTCCTCTTTTCTGGTGTTTTCAAGCATCATGTAGTTAAGAGGAGTGCCTACTGTAAAGCCCATTCCAAGGCCTATAAGGACAAGGCTTGTGACAACTGTAATTATATTGGGGTGATTTGCAGTTACGAAAATAAGAAATAATGCTCCTGACATTGAAATTAAAAATCCAATGCCAAGAATAAGCTTCGGCCCGAATTTATCGATCAGCTTTCCGGATGCGGGAGCTCCGATGCCAGCAAACAAGCCGAGGATAATAACAAAGTATCCGCCGCTTCCCGAGGGTATTCTGATAGAATTTTCTGAAAACTGGGGCACAAAAATCATACCCATCATTACTATCCCAACAATAAAGGACAGTATAAGTGTTATGAGGATTTTTTGATTTGTAAAAAAGCCGAGATTCATAACAGGGTCTTCAGCTTTCTTTTCCGTAAGGATGAAAAAAGGAAGCAGAAGAACAAATATGAGCAGGAAAGGATAAACATCCATATTTTTTACAGTAGCGAAAAAATTGAAAAAGTCAATATTTTTCAAGCCATACAACAGAGAAAGCACCATTGCCGTTAACAATAATATACCTGGCAAATCGGTCTTTTTTACATTCTCTGAGCGGTTGTTAGATAAGCAAAAAAGGCCTGCAATTATTATAAACAGTGTTATTGGAAGATTTATATAGAAAATGAACTGCCAATTGTTCTTGCCGAAAATATCCAGTATGGCACTGCCGGCAGATGCGCCGAAAATATTTGCAACTCCATAGACTCCTCCGACAAGCCCCAAAGCCATACCCCGTTTTTCCTGCGGAAAGGTTGTTCCGAACTCCGCTGTAGCGACAGGCATGATGCCCCCACCGCCAAAAGCCTGAACGACTCTTCCGAAAAGCAGGAAGGAGAAGCTGCCTATATCCTGGGATAAACCGCAAAACAGCGAGCCAAGTCCGAAAAGGAGTATGCTTGTGAGATAAATGTACTTTCTGCCGTATTTATCAGCCAGCTTTCCTATAACAGGAATGCTTGCCGCAAAGGAAAGGGTGTAGATGGTAATCATCCAGATGCCTGTCTTGTCGTCAACCATAAGATTATTCTGTATTACAGTTCTTGCAGGTGTTACGATTCCTGTGTCAATGGCACCCATAAATATGCCGGCAAGGTAAACCGCCATTATCAAGGCAAGATTAGATTTTTTTGCGTGATTTGTCATTTTAATCGCTCCTCTTAATGCTAATATTGTTTTAATTCAGCTAATATAATGCGAACAACGTTCGTAAATTATTTATTTGATTTTAATGTTTAATGCAAAACAGCTTTCTTGAAACAAGATGCAAAAAACATTCAGCGAGGCTGCAATAATGCTTCAATAACCGGCGAAAGCTTTTTAAATTCTACATCGCCCCTATATGCATATGAAATGAACAAAGTGCAGATAACATCTGCAAGGAACTCCGAATCCTCGCGTTCAACTTTACCAAGCAGCTGCTTTACTTTATCAGTCAAGCTTTTCAATAGTACTTTTTTGCAGCATTTAATTTGAGCTATCTGATTATCATCAACATCTGAAAAGCTTGGGCCTTCAAACCAAATATTATGAACAAAATTCATTAAAAAAACCAGCTCGTTATAAATTGTTCCAAGCTTTTCAAGCAAGCTTATGTCTGCTTTTGAGGCTTGGTCTATACGCCTTAGCATCATATTCCATTCAGCCCTTAATATTTCTTCCACTATTTCCTGCTTGGACTTGTAATAATTATACAGTGTTCCGGTTGCGATGCCTGAGCGGGACGCTATTGTACGTATGTTGAGCTTTTCATATCCGTACTCGGAAAGCAATTTTCTTGTGACAGCCAGTATGTCTTCTTTTATATTAGCCAGGCTTTTTGGCAATAAACAACACCTCCTTTAAATGAACAATGTTCATTATACTATTTAGTTTATTGCTTTGTCAATCACTTTTTTCTCAATTAACGACCGTTAACGTATTTTTCCGCCATAATACCAGCTATAGTGCCATCACCCACAGCTGTGGTTATTTGGCGTACTTCCTTGTCCCTGATGTCTCCTGCCGCAAAAACTCCTTTTATATTTGTTGCCATATTGCAGTCAGTAATTATATAACCGTCGGAGGATAAATTAATTAAGCCCCTAAAAGCTGCGGAGTTTGGCTCGTTACCAATATAGACAAAAATACCTTCGGTTTTAATTTCAGTAACTTCGCCCGTCTTTTGATTTTCCAGTTCAGCACCCTGCACAAAGCCATCTCCGATTATTTTTTTCACAATGGTGTTATATATAATTGAAATCTGGGGGTTTTTCATTGCTTCATCAATATATGACCTCGCTGCCTTAAAGCTGTCTGAACGGTTAATTATTGTAACGGTTTTTGCATAGCGGGTTAGAAAAAGCGCTTCTTCCAGTGCGGAGGTACCACCTCCCACGACAAGTATATCCGCATCCATATACATCGCTCCGTCGCAAGTTGCGCAATAGTGCACGCCTCTGCCTCTGTAGTCCGCTTCGCCATCTGCAGGCAGTTTGCGGGGTTGAGCGCCAGCCGCAATAATAATTGACTTGGCATGGTAGTCTGCTTGATCCGTTTTAACATGTTTTTCGTCCGATTCCATGGAAACCTCAATGATACGCTGCATATCATCAATCTGCGCTCCAAAGTCTAATGCCTGCTTTTTCATGTTTTCCATAAGATCAATACCCCTTACGACTCCATTGGTTCCGGGATAATTTGCAATGTGAAAGGTGGACGCAACCTGCCCGCCTGGAAGGCTGGAATCTATTACAATGGTATACAGCCTGCTTCTTGCGGTATATATTGCCGATGTCAATCCTGCAGGCCCGGCACCGATAATAAGCACATCGCACCTTGCTACTGTACGGTTTTTCACGCCGCAGGCCCTTCCAAGGATTTTTTCAATGGAAGATTTAAAATCTGGGTGGGTGATATAGCCTGAAAGCCTTGTGCATACCTCTGTCCCATCTTTAAAAAACAAAACCGTCGGGCTGGACTTGACGGAATATCTTTCAGCTAACTGCCTGTTATGGGAACGAAAGACCTTGACGAATTTCATTTCTCCTTTTAGTGACTGGGCAGCTCTTTCATATATTGGGGAGAAGTTTATACAGGGCAGGCAATCATCTGAATAAAAATAAACCGAAACAGGCATGCTGCTTTTCAACACATCTTCTTCGAAACGTGAAACGTCGGATACTATAACATTGCCATCCATAAGAGAATTCCCTCCTCAAATAATAGTGGCTGGCTGTGTTTAATTATTCAAGCCTCGTCTTTATATTTACCCATAATCAGGCAGGGAAATCATTATTAGTGGTTTAAATTGAAAATACACTAAAATGCACAGCAGTCACC
>JAOACY010000038.1 GCA_026417615.1 Clostridia bacterium | reverse complement strand
GCCGCAAGAACCCATTTTCTTAAACTTCGATGAAATCACTAACGACTTGTCTTGCAATTCCTCGCACGCATCAATGTGACGTCGTGTCACATGATACTCAAAATGCCCTCCTTGGCATTTTGGCTTCAGAATTGCTGCAACATCGTCGAGTGATTAATTCATCTTGTTCCAAGAAAAGCTGTTTTTGCGGGAGAATCACACTTATATTCTAATAGAAAAGCCGAATGTCTTCAACAAAATGTTTTGCTCTGAAAATCTTGCAAATTCGTGGGAAATATCCTTTGGACAATTCCTTTTCCCTCTACCTGTTTCGAATCCCGATAAATATTCCGCCTCCGATAACAAATAGCAACGTCACGCTTAATACGCCAAATCTGGATTGTCCCGTCAATTGAGTTGAAATGCCGAATAGTGCCGGCCCCATAATGGCTGCAAATTTTCCGAAAATCTCATAGAAGCCGAAGAATTCATTTGCGTTCTCCTTTGGCACCATTTTCCCGAAGTAGGATCTGGAAAGCGCCTGAATCCCTCCCTGCGAAGTGGCCACAAGAATTGCAAGAATCCAGAAGTCTGTTGCATTTGACATCCTGTAGCCCAGAATGCATATCAAAATATACATGCAAATTCCTGCAAGTATCATTTTGTGACTTCCAAACCTTTCTGCCAGCTTGCCGAACAGAATTGCAAAAGGAAATGCAATTATCTGAGTTACAAGAAGGGCAAGGAGCATGGTCGTGCTGTCAACTCCGACACTGTCTCCGTATACCGATGCCATATGTATTATTGTGTTTACGCCGTCTATGTAAAAGAAATATGCCAGAAGAAAAATAAATATTTTCTTGTATTTTCTTATGTTTGCAAAAGTATTGACCAGCCTCTTAAAGCTTTTTACCAGCGTCCCGGGCTCAGCTTCAAGATAATATTTCTGCTTGACGTTAATTAGCATTGGTATGCTGAACAAAGCCCACCAGACAGCTGTAATAATGAACGAAAGCTGTGTTGCCAGCATTTTTGGGATGCCTATTTTTCCCCCGAACATAATAAGCCCTATGGCTATAATAAAAGGTATAGTGCTTCCGCCTATATATCCAAGCGCAAACCCATAGGTTGAAACCTTGTCCATCCTGTCCTCCGTTGTAATATCCACCAGAAATGCATCGTAGAACAGGTTTGCTCCTGAAAAGCCAATTATGGTTATTACATACAAAGCCAGAAGAAGCATCCAGTCAGCTGTGAAAGCCAACGTCGCGGTTGAGGCAACCCCGATAGCCAGAAATACCCTGAAAAGCTGCATCTTCTTGTTTCGGTAATCTCCGATGGTTCCAAGCACCGGCGCCAAAACAGCTACAATAAGAGTTGCCAGAGAAGTAGCATATCCCCACCATGAATCTGCAGTATTGGTAAGTATTCCTGCCGATTTTGCAACCGATTTGAAAAATATAGGAAGGACTGCGGCAGTAATGATGGCAGAATAGGCAGAATTGGCCCAATCATACATAATCCAGCTTTTTTCCTGAAGCGAAAAGCCTTTGAACATAATCCAAACCTCCTTTTCCATATATTTTATATTGTCTTTGCAGTAAATTACAGCCTTTTTTTTGTTAAAATTGTGTTATCTGTTTCCTGCTTTTTAAAATATAAAGTATAATTTATTTAATAAGCCTTTGGGAGGGAATCATCATGCCAAATTTTTTCACTCATTGCCTGTGCGGAGAAAAGACGCTTGAACTGCTGGAGGACGAGAAGCTCAGGCAAGTAATTCTAAGTCACAGAAATGTATTCACGCTTGGAGCTCAAGGTCCGGATATTCTGTTTTATTACAGGATATGGCCGTGGACGGACAGCATGGATGTTGACAAGTTTGGAGAAGCCCTCCACAGCGAAAAGATTTCTGATTTTTTCCGATGTGCTCTTGAGTATACAGACAGCATTTCTCCTGATGAAAAGCTTATATTGACAACCTACCTTATGGGTTATTTATGCCACTACTCCCTAGACAGCACAGCCCACCCCTTTGTATACTATTTTTGCGGTTTTCAGCGTTCCGGTGAAAATGCGTCCAATAAGTACACATATTACCACAGGCTATTTGAAACACTGGTGGATATTTTAATGCTCAAAAGAGAAAAAAATCTGGGCCCGTATCACTTCAAGCCTCATTCTATGATTGCGCTTTCAAAGCTTCAATATGAGGCCATTGGTAAAATGTACAGCCATATACTCGGCAGTGTCTACGGCGCAAATATTTCCACCCGCCAGGTAGTAACCGCAATAAAAGATATGCAGGGAATATACAGGACCCTTTGGGACAAATACGGATTGAAAAAGCCGTTCTTTTCACTTATCGAAAGAATAATAAATGACAAGGGTGCCTTTACAAGCACTATTTATCCACATGAAGCCGATGACAGGCTTGACCTTTTAAACCTGTCCCACTCTGAATGGACACTTCCCTGGGACAATACATCGGCAAAGAATTCATCCTTTACAGAAATGTTTGACGGCTGCGCTATCGAAACAGCCCGGCTGTGGCAGGCTGCCTTCTCCTTCCTAGAGCATGCGTCATCAATTGAAGCTGCCGTTTCGGTTATAGGGAACCGTTCCTTTTCCACCGGCCTTGATTGTTCCTTACGCCTTGAGTTTAAATATTTTGACTGTATATTTGAAAGATACGGCAAATATTTTTAACCAGCTTACGTATTGATTTTATACTGTTTTTAGAATAAAGTACTATTGTGTTATATTATCTAAAATAGAATTGATACTAATGCAAGAACAGCTTTTCTTGGAACAAGATGCATAAATCACTCGACGATGCTGCAGCAATTCCAAAGCCAAAATGCCAAGGACGGCATTTTGAGCATCACATGACAGGATGTCATATTGATGCGTGCGAGGAATAGCAAGACAAGTCGCTAGTGATTTCATCGAAGTTTCAGAAAATGGGTTCATGCATTAGTATCAGAACAGAATTCAACTAAACCGGCATATGCTGAAAAACAAAAAGATGCATTTTAATTATGAAAAAGCAAGTACTGGAGGATATAACTAGTTGGAACCAGCAATTAACAATAAATTGACTGAATGTGCAAAACCTTTTGTTAAGTGGGCTGGAGGAAAAGGACAACTTCTGGACACTTTTGAAGATTATTACCCTTTGTTGCTCATTGAAGGCAGTGTCAAACGATACATAGAGCCTTTTGTGGGTGGGGGGGCAGTATTGTTTGAAATATTGCAGAATTATAGAATTGAAGAGGCATTTATTATTGATATCAATGAAGACTTAATCAACTCCTACCTTGCAATCAAAAATAATGTAAATGCTGTAGTGGAGTATCTTTCTGGCATGGAGCTTAAATATTTGAGATTGAGTAAAGATGTCCGCAAAGCTATGTATTATGAAGTAAGAGAAGCATATAATTCACGTGGGCCCAAAAGCATTCTGCCAGACATCGAAAGGGCAGCACAGTTTATTTTTCTAAATCGCACCTGTTTTAACGGACTTTACCGTGTTAATCTTTCGGGGCTTTTCAATGTACCATGTGGAGATTATAAAAATCCGACTATCTGCGATGAGAAAAATTTGTATGCAGCAAGTGCTTTGCTTCAGAGGGTGAATATATTTGCCGGTGACTTCAGGGAGAGTATTAAATATGCCGACAGGCATAGCTTCGTTTATTTTGACCCTCCGTACCGGCCACTTAATATTACATCTAACTTTACATCCTATAGCAAGTTTGACTTTACAGATGAGAATCAGGCGCAGCTTGCGCATTTATTTGCAGAAATGAATGATGCAGGCGCTTTGATTATGCTAAGTAATTCTGATCCCAAGAATGAAAACCCTGACGATAATTTTTTTGATGAATTGTATGGGAATTTCTATATACACAGGATAAAGGCTAAGCGTTCAATTAATTCAAACGGCGGACGAAGGGGACCAGTAAGTGAGATTCTTGTTACAAACTATAGTGTAAAAAAATAGGAGGATAAAAGGAAGAACCGGAGCGGTACGGCTATGGAAATGATAACCGAGCTGTTTATTAAAAAAATTTGTTCCATGAATAGTTACCGGTATCTGACACAGGCAACGCCACAAAAGATTAAGACATTTCTGGGGTATGATGTATCTGTAGACAAATCGGAGCGTTCATTTGTATGGGGCTTTCCTGAAAGGGGAAACTGGGCAACCCACAGCGGAAAATACAGAGGAAATTGGTCTCCTTATATACCAAGGAATGTCATTCTGCGTTATTCCAAAGAAGGCGATACTGTACTCGACCAATTTTCAGGAAGCGGTACAACGCTTGTTGAAACAAAGCTTTTAAAAAGAAAAGGTATTGGCGTTGATATAAATCCGGAAGCGGTAAGCCTCACTCTGCATAACTTAAACTTTGAAAGAGAAGATTGTGAAGAAGCAGAAGTACATGTTGGAGATGCCAGGCATCTTGAATTTATAAACGATGAAAGCATAGATCTTATATGTACCCATCCACCTTACAGTAATATTATCAAGTATAGTGAAGATATACAGGGAGACCTTTCACACTGTGACGTCGATAATTTTATAAAGGAAATGGGGAAGGTTGCCAGAGAATGCTACAGGGTTCTGAAAAAAGATCAGTTCTGTGCTATTCTAATTGGAGATACTCGAAGGAAGGGTCACATTATTCCTATCGGTTTCAATGTAATGGAGACATTCTTAATGACAGGCTTTAAGTTAAAGGAAATTGTAATAAAGGAACAACATAATTGCAGTTCAACAGGATACTGGAGAAACCAAAGCATAAAATACAATTTTTTGTTAATCGCACATGAGTATTTATTTATATTCAGAAAATGATTAATATCAGTAAAATTAACATCTGGGACGGTTGTCCCAGACGTTCACACAAAAAGCTTTAACAAAGCGCTTTTGTTTATTCCTGAACCTATGAAGCTGATATACTCCTTTTCAGCTGCCTTATCCCTTGGACGTATTTCAATATCTCCATTTACATAATTAAATTCAATGCTGCCCTTGGATTCATCCGCCACAATCCCTTTTGCTCTTGGTATATCCCCAAAAATGCCTGACGAAAGCATTTTAACAGTAGCCTCAAGGGAAAGCCTGTCAAAAGACCTGCTGCATGGTATTGACACGCCACTAAAGCCTTCATGGACTAAATGCCCGCCATGGCTGTAACGGCAGCCACAGCTGCACTCTCCGTCCTCTGCGGCTAAAGAAGGGCATCCGGCTCCAAAAAGCCTCTCCCAGTCCGCATCCGTGAATTTGTCCCATAGCTTTGCTTCAATCTCAAGGGTTGTGCAAATCTCCTGCAAGGAAGCAATTGTCCTAAGTATGGCGTCCTTGTCAATAAGTCCTGTCTTGCTGAGAATCAGGCGGTGAGCCCATTTTATCTGGTTTTCAAAAAACCAGCCGTATCGCTTTTGCTGTTTCAGATAATTTCGGCCATCAACTACTGTCACAACTGCATTGATTTCATAATGCCCCGCCAGCTCCGGAACACCTATGATTTCGTATATCTCATTGAGCATAAATATTCCTGTAGGTTCAATTATCACCCTTGCCAGGTCTTTTTCTGCCGCAAGTGCCTTTAAGGTTGAGATGATATCCCCTTTCAGTGAGCAGCATATACAGCCGTTTACTATTTCATAAACCGACAGGCCCTCATTTTTCAGGAAAGCCCCGTCAATGCCTGTCTCACCGAATTCATTTTCAATGATTGCTATTCTTTCACCCTGCTTTATTCTATAAGCCGCATATTTGGAGAGCAGGGTGGTCTTCCCTGCTCCTAAAAAACCTGATATGACATCCGCCTTGATTTTAGCCATATTAATCACCTGCTTTACAGATCATATTTGGCAGCTACAAATTTTTCACTCTCATTGGCTTGAACCATCTCTGCGATAAACCTGTCATGATCTGCAGGTATCGCCTCAAGCTGGCCCTGCATTGTATCAAGCCACATTTCCTCCCGCTCGTCTACAGAAAGCTCTCCCTTTTCTATTGCGCTTCTGAATCTTCCGATAGTATATAGTGCAGCCCTCTGAGCCTTATCTATATAATCCCCTTCCTTCACTATCTCACCGGCAATATCCATAACCACGTCAGGTCTTAAAATGTATGCCTGCGGATCGAATTTGCTGTCGGATTCGGCCATCAGATCCCTCATCCATAGAGCTCCTTCCTGCCCTTTTTCGGAAGCCTTATTCATCAGCCTGCAGTCATATACCAGCTGCTCGAGTGAAACTGTAGGAGCCATTCCTCCCAAAAGCTTGATGTTCTGCACTGATTCATTGGACCAGAGGTCTGCAACGCAGCCTGCAATATTGCCCAAAGGACTTAAATGAGCGCAAGCGCTTGATTTGCCTTCCATGGAAATTGGCGATCCGGTGATAGCCTTAATAAACACTCCCTCATAGCTGCAATCCTTGTTTGGCCCTACAGCGCCTGCCTCAAATGCCGCAAGTGTTCTTACGGCTGATATTACCCTAACTACTGCCGAGAAAAGCTTTGGAACAAATCCGCGCTCTGCCAGAACCATTGCCGTATTGCCAAATCCGCACGCTGCATCGCCCGCGGGAATTGAATCTGTGGAGGCTGCTATTGAGCTAATGTGGCTCCATAACCTGTGCATGTCCTTAACTCCAAGCACCGCCAGCGCAAAAAGGGATTTGTCAATTTCGCAGAACATTACTGCGTCATCATGTATATCCTTGCCGCCTATTGACTCTATTGCAAGAAAATCTGCTCCTTCTTTTGCACAGCCTTCGAAGGTTTCCATTATCTTATCCCACATTTCGCCTCTCCACATATGAGGTGATCTCCTGTCTTCCCTGATATCCACAGGAGTGATGCGCAATGCACTCTTTAGGCCGTGCTTTGATTCATACTCCCACATTTTGTTGCGCACTACCTTACAGATTTCTATCCCCCATGCCGGATTGTAGGTTGCCGGAGGGAGAAGCTCCACTTCAACCACCAGCTTATCCTGGCAGAGCTCAACAGCCCTCTTTAATGCATCCTCCATGATCCCCTTGTACTGGGCAATAACCTCGGGCATTGTGTTGTCGGACACATTCATTGGAGGCAGGGTGAAGTTCAATTCGGGAATTATTTTGCCTCCGCCTATAACTAATCCGTTTTTGCATGTTACAGGTTTCTTTGAAACACCGTAAATAAAATCATTTGTGCTTGCATATGCAAGACCTTCAAATTTCTTTAACATTTTAACCACGCCCCCTTAATTTATCTTGTTTTATCTGCTTTAATATTACTACAAAGGCAGGACATGGTTCTTGCAGAATCTTTGTTTAAATTGTATTTTTATACTTACAATTCCTATAGGAATTGTAAGTATAAAAATTAATATGGATTCTATATTAAATACGATAAATAGCTTATATGGAAAAAGTTATCGGGCAAAGGCCATTTCACCGACCCGTAAGGAATACATCCGAGGAAAGTGAATTCATGCTCGAACTCTAAAGACATTTCCCTCGAATTCATCTTTTCGATGCTATTGAAATGCCTTTGAACAATCACTTTTCTCCTCAATGTAAGCTATTTATAGTAACCTATATAGTATAATTTATTCTACAGTTTTCAGCTTGCACTTAAGCTCGTACTGCTCAAGCTCCCTGATTGTAGGATTTTTCCCGCACAATGGGCAGTTCTCTCTCCGCTTCCACTGTACTTCCCTGATATTAAGCTCTAGAGCATCAAAGGTTAGAATTCTTCCCGTCAGTGTTTTCCCTATTCCAAGTATAACCTTGATAGCCTCCAGTGCTTGGAGCGACCCTATGGTTCCTGTTACCGCCCCCAATATCCCAGTATCGCCGCAGGCTGGAACCACACCATCCTTGGGAGGTTCAGGGTAAAGGCACCTGTAGCAGGGAGAATTCCCGGGCAATATTGTCATAAGTATGCCGTCAAAGCCAACCGCAGCGCCTTCCACCAAAGGCTTTTTCATGAAAAAGCAGCAATCGCTGAGAAGATATCTGGCAGGGAAATTATCCAGTGCATCTATGACTACATCATAATCCTGCACAACATCCTCAACATTATCTGTGCTTAACCTGACAGGATGCTTTACCACCTTCACTTCGGGATTCAGAAGCTTTATCTTTTCCGCTGCCGAATCAACCTTCCTTCTGCCGAGATCACCTGTAAAATGCAGGATCTGCCTGTTCAGATTGGATAAAGTGACCGTGTCAAAATCAGCAATTCCTATTGTTCCCACTCCTGCTGCGGCAAGGTAGAAAAGCACAGGAGAGCCAAGTCCTCCCGCCCCTGCAACCAGCACTTTTGCATTCAAAAGCTTCTCCTGTCCTTCGGGTCCAATCTCTTTTAAAATTAACTGTCTTGAGTATCTAAGTATTTTGTCGGAATCCAATCCCTCTGAATTCATTAATTACCTCCGGGATATAAATATATGTATGCAATAATTGAATGGAAATAGTTATCGGGCAGGCATTTCGCCGACCTTTAAGGAATACCTGATATTATAAAGAGGTGTTCAGCCTTACGCTGTCCCCCCTGCCCATGTCCGCCTCAAAGCCTGCCGACCTTATCCTTCCTTCAATGCAGTGCCTGCAGTGGGCCGCTTCATCACCTGTACATATTTTGCCTTCATAGATTTCATACTTCGCCCTGACAGAAACAGGCGACAAATTTGGCATTACTACATTGGCTCCAGCCTTGAGGGCCAGCTCCCTGCCTTTTTTATGCAAAGAGCCCATGGCAGTAGTCGCAGGCATAAGGCTGTCAGGCACCAGCAGCCTTGCTATTGCCAGCATAACCAGTGTATCCTCCACCGTACCGCCTTTTTCCCCTGCAAGAGGAGTTTCACTGTGGGGTATGAAGGGGCCTATGCCAATCATGTGGGGCTCCAGCTTTTTTAGAAAGCATAAATCCTCTGCCAGATGCTGTGGTGTCTGTCCGGGCAGCCCTACCATGAAGCCTGCTCCCACTTGATATCCCAAGCTTTTAAGATTCTTGAGGCAGTTAATGCGGTTATCGAAATCCATGTCCGGGTGCAGCTTCTCATAAAGCTCCCTTGACGCTGCTTCATGCCTTAGAAGATATCTGTCCGCACCTGCTCCCAGCAATTCCTTGTATTCCTCATAGCTGCGCTCGCCGATTGACAAGGTTACGGCTGTGTCCGGAAATAAACTCTTAATCCCTCTTATGATGTCCCCCAGCCTTTCCGCAGTATACCAGGGATCTTCACCGCTTTGCAGCACAAAGGTCCTGTATCCCAATCCATAGCCTTCCCTGCAGCAATCAAGTATTTCCTCCCTTGTAAGCCGGTATCTTTCCACCTTGCTGTTTGAAGCCCTCAGTCCGCAATAGAGGCAATTCTGCCTGCAAATATTGGAAAACTCTATAAGGCCTCTCATATAAACCTTATTTCCATAATACCTTCTTCGGGTTTTCAAAGCATAATCAAAGAGGCTTTCCTTCTCCTCATCGCTTATATTGCCTATAAGCCATGCCAGCTCATCCTTTTGCAGGTTATTTTCAATATATAATTTTTCCAGCAATGTGTCAATTGAATACATTCCTTTGCCAACCTCCTTCAGAAGAAAAGATCCCTCTCGCCTTTTTTTATTCTCTCAAGCCTTTCGCGGGTATTTTGGCGCATCTTCTCGCTGGGTATGTTATTCAGGTTCTCCTCTATCATTTTATTTCCAATTTCCTTCAATTCCTCGTCTGCATAGTCCTCAAGGTACTCCATGAAGGTCATCAAGGCATTTGGATAACACAGATTGTGTATTTTACCGCTTTTAGCAAACTGCATGAACCTGTCGCCTGTCCTGCCGGCCCTGTAGCATGCGGTGCAATAGCTTGGTATATACCCCTGTCTGCAAAGGCTTTTTATGATTTCCAGAGGTGTTCTGTGGTCTGCAGGTTCAAACTGGGCTGTTCCACAGCTGACCTTGGACCCGCCGCTGCTTTCGCTGTAGCCTCCAACTCCCGTACAAGAGCCTGCGCTTATTTGAGATACGCCCAGCCGTATTACCTCTTCCCTGAAGCCGGGTTCCTCCCTGGTGGATAATATGATTCCGGTATACGGAACAGCAAGCCTCAGAATTGCCACAATCCTTTTAAATTCCTCATCAGACACCAGATATGGATAATTGTCCAGCGAGACATCCTCTGCGGGACGCATGCGAGGAACTGAAACGGTATGGGGCCCTACTCCGAATTTCTCCTCCAGATGCATGGCGTGCAGCAAAAGCCCCATAATTTCGTACTTGTAATCATAAAGCCCAAAGAGGACCCCAACACCCACATCATCGATGCCGCCCTCCATTGCCCTGTCCATTGCAGTTGTATGGTAGTCATAATCGCTCTTTGGCCCTGTGGGATGCATTTCCCTGTAGGTGTCCCTGTGGTACGTCTCCTGGAATAGTATATAGGTTCCGATCCCTGCATCCTTAAGCTTTTTGTAATTTTCCACAGATGTAGCAGCAATATTTACATTTATCCGTCTGATGCTGCCTTTCTTGCTCTTTGTTTTGTAGATAACCTCCATTGCGTGGAGTATGTAGTCTATAGGGCAGTTCTTTTCGTCCTCCCCTGCCTCAAGAGCAATTCTCTTATGTCCAAGGTCTTCTATTATCTCAATTTCCTTCCGGATTTCATCATCTGAAAGTCTTTTTCTTGTTATTTTATTGGAGCATTTATAGCCGCAGTAACGGCAGCTGTTGCTGCAATAGTTGGATACATAAAGAGGTGCAAACATTACTATTCTTGTCCCGTAGATAGCATCCTTCACATGCCTTGCCGCCTCAAACAGCTTTTCCTCAATTCTCTCCGAATCGTTCTGAAGCAGCGCCGCAACCTCTTCCAAATCAAGCCCTTTTGCCTGCCTTCCTTTTTCAATTATTGCCTCCAGCTCCGTCTGGCTTTTTCCCTTACCAGCTGCCAGCAGAGAATAAATCAATTCATCCTTAATAAAATCAACCATACCTTCACCCTCCGTCAATGTGTCAATCCGACAATTCTTCTTCCAGAACTATTTCTTCAAGGCGGAAGGGGCTTATTGCCCTCTCCAGAATCCCTTGGATGTATGCTATGAGCACTCCATAATTTACAATCGGAGTGCCTGCCCTCATAGCCTGCTCTATTCTATATCCCATTGCCCTTTTGTTAAGCATGCATCCCCCGCAATGAACAATGAGCTTGAAGTCCTTGAGATTGTCCGGGAAGCTCATTCCTCTTGAAAAGTGAAAATCAAGCTGCTTGCCGGTTCTCTGCCGAAGCCATCTTGGAATCTTAACCGTTCCGATGTCATCCGCCTGCCTGTGATGAGTGCAAGCCTCCGCAATCAACACCCTGTCTCCGTCCTGTAGAGTTTCAACAGCTCTTGCTCCTTTGACCAGCTCCGCCAGATTTCCTTTGTGCCGCGCAAAAAGGATTGAAAAGGATGTCATGGGAATATTCTTTGGAGTGTCCGCAGCCACCTTAAGAAAAACCTGAGAGTCAGTTATAACAAGTCGAGGCTTCTTACCAAGATTCTCCAGCGTATCCTTCAATTCATGCTCCTTTGTTACCACTGCTATTGCATCACTCTCGAGAACATCTCTTATTACCTGCTGCTGCGGAAGAATCAGCCTTCCTTTGGGAGCCGCCTTGTCAATGGGAACAACAAGCACTACCAAATCCCCCGGTGAAAGCAGGTCTCCCACAATTGAAAATTTGCTTTCATCAACAGGGAGGGCATCTATAATGGCCTCCTTCAGTTCTCCAATCCCGATGCCTTTTTCTGCAGACACTGGGCAGAGCCTTATTCCAAGTTTTTTCTCATACTCCTTTAAAAGCCCTTCATCCACAGGGCAAATATCTATTTTATTAACAGCTCCGACAATTGGGATCTTTTTCTCCTTTATTTTCTCAATAATGTCAAGCTCTACCGTCGAAAAATCATCAAGTCTGTCAATTACCACAATTGCCATATCTGTTTTTTCCAATACCTCAATGGACTTCTTTTTCCTAAGCTCTCCCAGCTCGCCTTCATCATCAAGCCCTGCGGTATCAATGAATACAACAGGCCCAACCGGCAGCAGCTCCATAGCCTTATAAACTGGATCTGTGGTAGTGCCCTTCACAGGAGATACCAGCGCAATATCCTGTCCTGTAAGTGCGTTTATCAGGCTTGATTTTCCCGCATTCCTCCTGCCGAAAAATGCTATGTGAACCCTCTCGGACAAGGGTGTTTCATTCATTCCCATCAATTATTCCTCCTTTACCGTCCGGGAATCCCCGGCTTTGTCACCTGCAGCGGATTCAGAATTCTGTCCAGCAGCTCCGGCGGCAGAAGCCCCTCATCCTCCGCCACCTGTCTTACCGTCCTGCCTTGCTGCCATGCCTTCTTTGCAATGTCCGAAGCCATGTCGTAGCCAAGGTGATGCACCAGAGCGGTTGCCAGTGCCGAGGATTTTTCAACATTTTCAAGACACCTTTTCTTATTTGCTTCAATGCCCCTTATGCATTTTCTTTCAAACAGCGCCACAGCTTTTGTCATCAGCTCAAGAGATTCAAGAAGGGCTTCAGCGATGAGAGGGGAAAAAGCATTAAGCTCCAGCTGCCCATTCATTGCCGCACCGGTTATGGCGGCATCGTTGGAAATTATTTTCAAGGCAAGCTGCCCTACCATTTCTGGTATTACAGGGTTTACCTTGCCGGGCATAATTGATGATCCCGCCTGAACAGCTGGAAGCTTCATCTCTCCAAGCCCGCCTGCCGGGCCTGAGGCCAGCAGTCTCAAATCGTTTGAAATCTTCATAAGATTAACGGCCGCGGCCTTCAGCAAGCCCGACACCTCTACAAATACATCCATGTTCTGGGTGTTGTCCATGGGATACTCGCTCCTGGCAAGTCCAAGTCCGGTTATATCCTGAAGTATGTCTGTCACCATGAAAACATATTTCACTGAAGCATTCATGCCTGTGCCGATTGCCGTACCGCCAATATTGATCTCCCGCAGCCGTTCCTCAACCTTGTATAATCTCCACCTGTCACGGGCAACAGCTCTTGCATAAGCTCCAAAGCCCTGTCCCGCCATCATGGGCAAAGCATCCATAAGCTGCGTCCTTCCCAGCCTGATAACATCCGCCAGCTCGTTTTCCTTCTCCTGCAGTGCCGTTTGCAGCTGTGCAAAAGCCTCGCTCAGGGGTCGCAGCAGCTTTATTGCTGCAATCCTCATGGCGGTGGGATAAACATCATTTGTAGACTGGCAGCAATTCACGTGATTAAGCGGATGCACAACGGAATAGTCTCCTTTTACCCCTCCCAAAAGCTCAATGGCCCGGTTTGCAATCACTTCATTTGCATTCATATTGGTGGAGGTGCCAGCTCCTCCCTGAAAGGCATCGACAATAAACTGGTCGTTGAATTTTCCTTCAAGAATGTCCTCACATGCGGCAATAACAGCCTCTACAACCTTCGGCTCTGCATGCTTCAGCTTTCTGTGCGCCATGGCAGCCGCCTTTTTAACAAGAACCACAGCCATTATCATATTGATATTTGTTCTTCTTCCGCTTATTTGAAAGTTTTCAGCAGCTCTTGCCGTATGAATTCCATAATACGCATCAGCAGGAATTGCCTTCTCCCCCAGTAAGTCCCTTTCTATCCTGTACTGCCTCTCGGGCTTCATTATTATTCACACCCCTCCATCTGTTAAATCTCAAGCATGTTTTTCAAGCAATTAAAAAACCCTTCCTTAAAGACAAGGAAAGGGCAAAATCATTCTGTACATCTACATATATGCTTCCCCAATCCTCTCTCTCAGGACAATGTTTCCCTCAAGGTTAGAATGAATATTTTTAAATTGTTATTATTATAACAAAGCTTTGTGTTGATTTAAAGAGTCAGATGCCAGTCAAGCTCCAATTTATTTTCCGCTTTCCGTCTCATATGGCCAGTCGTTTATGCCGCCGAGATTGTAAACCCGGGTATATCCCATTCTCACCAGAGACTTCGCTGCTATAACGCTTCGCCTGCCGCTCCTGCAGTACACAAAAATTTCCGCATCCTTGTCAGGCAGCCTTTTCTCAGCCTCCTTATCAATAACATCAACCGGGATTAGCACACTGTTTGGAATTCGTTTTTCCAGATTCTCCTCAACAGTCCTCACATCCAGAAGAATTATGGTTTTATCGCTTTCAAGCCTTTTTTTGGCCTCCTGGGGTGAAATATCAGTGTAGCTCGCCTTTGCTTCAGTCACTTCTGCCTCCTTGAGCTTCGCATTTTTCAGAATTGTGCTGCAAGCTGCCATTATTGCAAGTACAGCAAGAATAAAAATAATAAAGAAAAATCTCATTTATGGCACCTCATTAGCTTTTTTACGTCTATTAATTATACAATACCCTTTTTTCATATCTCAATAACAGATAAATGGGAAAATATGCAGTGCTGTACTATGTTGACTTAGGTCAGCAGATAAATTAACATAATAATAATTCAACTGCAAAAACAGCTTTTCTAGAAACAAGGATCTGATGATTCCATCAAAGTTTCCGAAAATGGTTTTTTGCATTTGAATACATAAAAACCATGGGGGTCGAACATTGATGAAAAAGAGGACAATGAGGTCTGTCTGCGTATTACTTGCTGCGATTATGATTTCAGCCATCATCCCCGGAGCAGTATCCGCCCAAGGCGTCTTAAGTGAGGCATATTCTGCAAAAAGGCACTTGAGAGGAGCATGGATTTGTACCGTTATCAACATGGACTGGCCAACAGCTCAAACCAGCAAGCTGGTTAATGATGCAGAGCGAATTCAAAAAAGCAGGGAAGAATTGATTGTCATACTTGACAGAGCTGTCGAAATGAAGCTTAATGCCGTTTTCTTCCAGGTCAGTCCGGAGGCGGATGCATTTTACAAGTCAAACATTGTTCCCTGGTCGCGCTATCTTACAGGTACCTTTGGCAAGGATCCGGGATTCGATCCTCTGGCTTTCGCCATCGAGGAGGCTCGTAAGCGAAACCTTGAAATTCATGCATGGTTTAACCCTTACAGGGTGTCAATGAATACCTCCGACGCAACCAAAGCTTCCCTAAGCATTGAAAAAAGCGTCTATAAAGACAATCCCGCCTGGGTAAAAACCTCCATGAACAGGTTTGTGGTGGATCCCGGAATTCCCGAAGCTAGACAGTGGGTTATTAACCGCGTCATGGAGGTAGTAAACAACTACGACATTGACGGAATTCACTTTGACGATTACTTCTACTATGAACAGACCCAAGGTGAGCTCCAAGACCAGGAGACCTTCAATAAATATAACAAAGGCCAGTTCTCAAACCTGGGCGACTGGAGAAGGAACAATACTTACCTGCTCGTAAAGGAGCTTTCTGCAAAAATAAGGGCAGCAAAGCAGTGGGTAAAGTTCGGAATAAGCCCTTCAGGCGTATGGGGCAATAAAAAGGATCATCCTGACGGCTCAAACACCAATACTACCTATACAAATTATGAAAGGTGTTTTGCGGATACGAAGAAATGGGTTAAGGAAGAGCTGCTTGATTATATCGCTCCCCAAATTTATTTTTCCTTTGCCAATGCCCGCGCTCCCTACGGCGAGCTTGCCAACTGGTGGTCCAACCTTTGCAAGGGCAAAAAGGTTCAACTCTATATCGGACAGGCCCTGTACAAAATAAACGATGACTCGGATTCATCCTTCCTGGGGGCAAACGCCCTGCCGGAATTCAGCAGGCAGTTGGAGTACAACATCAGCAAGCCGGAAATAGCAGGTACGATTATGTTCAGAATGAAGAGCTTCACCGACACAAATAAGCAGGAAGTTGTAGCTGCTATGAAGAACAAGCTGTGGCCAACAATTGCACTTGTTCCTGTTATGCCCTGGAAAGGCGGAAAAGCCCCTGCTGTTCCCCAGCAGCCCAAGCTTGAAGCAGCTTCAGACGGACTCCGGCTATCCTGGGCCGACAGTGACCCGACTACAGCCTATTTTGCCATTTACCGCTTCAATAGAGGCGAAGCTCTGGATATAAATTCAAATTCAAGCGCCTCAAGGCTCATCGCTACGGTAAGGAAAACCGCAAACGGCAGGCAGCAGTTCGTAGATAACGGAGCTTCTAACATAAGTACAGCATTATATGTCGTAACTGCTTTGGACAGGCTTCATAATGAAAGCGGCGGGCTTACAGTATCCATAAACCAGTCGGATTATTTCTCCGATGTGGGAGAGCCTCATTTCTGGGCTGTTAAGGCTATTGACAGCCTTTATTCCAAAGGAATTGTCAAAGGTGACGACAAGGGCAGATTCAACCCATCAGCCAATACCAAGAGGGGTGACTTCATTCTGATGGTAGTGAGAGCCTTGAATCTTTCTGCTGATTTTAAAGAAAATTTCAAAGATGTCTCACCTGGCTCCTACTATTATGACGCCATTGGAATTGCCAGAGCTCTGGGCGTTGCAAAAGGCAGCGGGGACTCCTTCAATCCAAACGGCAATATAACAAGGCAGGATATGATGGTCATACTTGCGCGAGCTCTTGAAGCCTCCGGTAAAAAGCTGGAAACAGCAGGAGATGAAGCGCTTAAAGCATATTCGGACGAAAAATCCATAAGCAGCTATGCAAGAGAGGCTGCTGCCAGTCTTAGCAAGGCAGGCCTCATACAGGGCTCCGGGGGGAAAATCAACCCCAAAAGCCTTGCTACCAGAGCTGAACTTGCTGTAATACTCAATAGAGTGCTGGAAAATATAATTGACCCTTTGTCCAAGGATGCATTGAGCTTTCTTCGAAAAAAGGAATTTTCTTAGTGAAAGTCTTCGTAAAGCTGAGTGAAACTTTCAATAAAAGAGTGTGTGTAACAGAACCTTGTTCAAAATTATTGTATGGTTATGTAAATCTATAGCTATACAAAGTACAATATTAACTGCGAGTAATAATTTTTTACCGTATATTATTTTTATAAAGAGTATGATAAAATAACCAAGAGAGCACGTGTTAATCAATGACTGACAGAGAATTATTAGAATATATCGCTGCCCAGGTAGGAAAACTGACCCAGGATTTCGGGGAACTAAAGGTTGCAGAACAAGAAATTGATGAACGGTTAGGCAGAATTGAAAACATGGTAACACGTATAGAGCAGGACCATGGTAATAAATTATAAGCTCTTTTTGATGGGTACAAGCAGAATACCGAAAAAATAGATATAATTGAAAAAGAAGTTACAAAGCAGGAAGAAATCATTATGAGTCGTGTTGAATAGAAAGACATTTAAAACATTGGGGGCAAATTGGATGGGTTTTAAATTCGATGCAATTGGATTATTTGTCAGGGATATAAATGAAATGGTTAAATTTTATCGGGATGTAATTGGGCTAGAGATCGAGTGGGACGGTGGTCCATATGCTGAATTTAAGCATGAAGGTTTACGATTTATGATGTATGGACGTAAAGATTTTGAAAAGCTTACAGGACATGATTTAACGTATCCCTCCGGAACTAATGGTACATTTGAGCTTGCAATTGATTTACCGTATTTTTCTGATGTAGATAAAGAATTTGAAAGGCTTGTGAAGTTAGGTGCAAAACCTATATATTCCCCTAAGGATGAGCCATGGGGCATGAGGTCTAGCTATATTGCCGATCCAGATGGGAACTTAATAGAAATAGGTTCATGGGGAAAAGGCGAAAACAAAGGCTGTTAATCCTCAGCTTACTTGCTCCTGTCCGGCCTGAAGGCTTTAAGGCTCAGGGAATTTGCGACAACGGATACAGAGCTGAAGGCCATGGCGCCGCCGGCTATTATGGGGTTCAACATACCGAATGCCGCAAAGGGTATGCCAAGGATATTATATATAAATGCCCAGAACACATTTTGCTTTATTTTGTTCATGGTTTTCCGCGACAGCCTTATTGCCATAGGTATGGTCCTGAGGTCGCCCCGAATCAGTGTAATATCGGCAGCCTCTATAGCCACATCTGTTCCGGTGCCAATAGCGATTCCGATATCTGCTGTTGCAAGCGCAGGTGCGTCATTAATACCATCGCCTACCATACCAACAACCTTTCCGAGCTTCTTAAGCTTCTCTACCTCTTCTGCCTTGTTTTCAGGAAGCACCTCAGCCAAAACATTGGATATACCAACTTTTGCGGCAATGGCATTGGCAGTCCTCTTGTTGTCGCCGGTGATCATATATACTTCTATTCCCATTTTTTTCAGGTCTTCAATAGCCTCTTTGGAATTCTCCTTCAAGGTATCGGCAACAGCTATAACTGCACTAAGTAAGCTGTCAGAAGCCATAAGCATGACAGTCTTGCCTTCTTCCTCAAGCCTTGCTATAGTTTCATCAGCATCTCCAAGTCCGATTCCCGAATCTGCCATCAGCTTGCGGGTACCGATATATATAGTCCTGCCCTCCACTTCAGCCTTGACTCCCCTGCCAGGTATAGCCTCAAAAGCAGAGGGGTCTGGCAGATTTCCAAATTTATCTTTGCCATGCTCATAGATGGCAGCCCCCAAGGGATGCTCCGAGGGCTTTTCCGTAATTGCCGCAAGCCTCAGCAGCTCATCCTCACCCAAGGAGCCAAGGGAAATTATATCCGTCACCTCCGGTTTGCCCTTTGTAATTGTCCCCGTCTTATCCAATACTACAACATTGAGCTTGTAAGCTGTCTCAAGGTGCTCGCCGCCCTTTATGAGTATGCCGTTTTCAGCGCCCTTGCCTGTACCTACCATAATGGCTGTTGGAGTTGCAAGGCCCAAAGCACAGGGACATGCTATCACCAGTACAGCAACCGCGCTTATTATGCCCATGCTGAAGTTTCCGGCCGCCAGATGCCATATGAGGAAGGTGGCAATGGCAATAACAACAACCACAGGTACAAAGACCCCTGAAACCTGGTCTGCAATTTTTTGTATGGGAGCCTTGGACCCCTGGGCTTCCTCCACCATACCGATAATACGGGAAAGAGCTGTCTCCTTGCCCACCTTTGTCGCACGGAACTTAAAGGTGCCAAATTTGTTTATCGTCGCACCTGTGACCGTGTCACCGCCTTTCTTATCAACAGGAAGGCTTTCCCCTGTAAGCATCGATTCATCAACAGAGGATGCCCCTTCCGTTATAATGCCGTCAACAGGTACTTTTTCACCGGGCCTTACAACAACTATGTCCCCTGCTTCCACCTCTTCTATGGGTATATCAATTTCACTTCCATCTCTTATAATCCTTGCAGTCTTAGCCTGAAGACCCATGAGCTTCTTTATTGCCTCAGAAGTCTTGCCCTTGGCTGCAGCCTCCAGGTATTTGCCAAGAATAATCAGCGTGATGATAACAGCAGAAGCCTCGAAGTACAGCTCCTTCATCATCGTGCCTTCTTTCACAGGCTCGGAAAACGTATTGTATATGCTGAGAAAATAAGCCGCAGTAGTCCCCATGGCAATGAGCACATCCATGCTGGCGTTTTTTGCCTTCAATGCATAGTAAGCATTCCTGTAAAACCTAAAGCCTGTTATAAATTGCACAGGCGTGGCAGCAATCATCTGAAAGTATTCGTTATGCAAAAATGGCAAATCAAGATTAATTAGCGTTAGGACCATGGCCATAATCAGAGGAGAGCTAAGTAATGCAGAAATAACAAACTCCCTTTTGAGCCTTTTAATCTCCTGCTCCCTTTGTTCCTTTTCCTTGTCTGCGGTCACTTCCTCTGCTTTTTCTGCGCTATAGCCCAATGCCTCTATAGCCCTTATCAAATCCGAAACCTTGATTTTTGAGCTGTCGTATTCGATAAAAGCCTTCTCCGAAGCTAAATTTACCGATGCCGCTATCACGCCTTCAAGCTTGTTAAGTTTCCTTTCTATCTTTGCCGAACAAGCCGCACAGGACATGCCTGATATCTTCAGCCATTGTTTTCTTGTCACGAAATCTCAACAACCTTTCTAAAAAGAACACTCCTTTTTATTTCGCAGCAATAAATCTGACATTGTATTTACAGGGCAAACAGTACACCATGTCCTGGGCTTGAAAAGCCATCCGAAAATTAGCCCCAGAACTGTCGTTGTAAACATCATGGAATACATCATAAAGGACAGATGCGAAGCCCAATCAGGCAACGGACCTAAGTTCAGCAGCTGGGGTATCTCCCACGGCAGCTGTATGGCATTGGCGAAACCTACTCTATCACTGGGAGGCCTTATTCCGGAGGATACCATAATTGTAGAAATTATTATAACAAATAAATTGAAAATGAAGTATCCCAACATAAACCATTTTCCCTTCCCCTTTGACAGCCAAGCAGGGGCAGGCTTCCCTGTCAGCGACCTGCTGCGCAACAGCACCCCGAACAAGCTCGCTCTCGGGCAATAGCCCTGGCACCAGGTTTTTCTCTTATCCCTTGCCAAAAGCACAAAAGGCGTTATCATACACACAAAGCCCAGCCACGCAAAGGCAATATTTATAAAGCCCATGGCAAAAAACACTGTTGTCAAAACATATAAATAATTCTTCCAGCCTTTTCTCATAAGTTATTCATCTCTCCCTTGATTAAATTTAATATGCCCGCAATGGGGTATATTGATATTATACAAAAGAGTGCGGCAATAATCAATCCTAATATTCAAATATTACGATATAGTGTGTTTTGTCTATATTAAATACCATAAATAGATTACATGAAAAAGGTTATTGGGCAAAGACCATTTCACCGACCCGTAAGGAATACATCTTAAGAAAAGTGAATTCATGCTCGAACCCAAAAGACATTTCCCTCGAATTCATCTTTTCGATGCTATTGAAATGCCTTTGAATAATCACTTTTCTCCTCAATGTAAGCCATTTATCGTAACATATATAGAATGAATGCAAAACGTGCAATAAAAAGCAAACCAGGAGACTGGTTGTATAGCCCCTGGTTACTCTTGCTCCTTGCCCGCCTTTAACTTACTCCTTCTTAAAAGCACCCACTCTGTAGCTGTTCATGGGATCCCAAAGGAGCCACTCCTCGTATCCCGCATCATAAACAGCCTGTATCTGCTGCCTTACCTGCTCGTCTTCGTAATACTGCCAGTTTCCAGCACCTATCCATGTAGCGGTGAAGTCCTGAAGATAGGCACGAACTATCGGCTTGTGCCCCTCAACCTTTTCAAGCCTGTTCTTTGCTTTAATAAAGGTATTTTTTACAACCCCGTATGGGTCCAGGTCAGGCTTGGGGAATCTCACGCCGTTTATGATCTGGCCCAATGCGTAATGCGACGGGTAAGCCATGGGGCATACATAATCAAGGCTCTTGCCCACCTCTTCCCATATCTGCCCTATACCTTCCGTATCGCCGGGGCTTTCGCAAATAATTGCAAAAACATCCCCTGATATTATCGCATCCGGCAGCTGCTCCCTTGCATAAGCAAGAAAGCTGTTAATTGCTTCATGCCTTTGCATTCCGCCCGTATCACCGAATATCATATCGCTCTTTCTGCCGTCAGGGAACCTTATATAGTCAAGCTGCACCTCGTCAAAGCCCTTCGCTAGAGCCTCCTTGGCAAGGTCAATGTTATACTGCCATGCAGCCTTGTTATAAGCGTTGACCCAGTTCATTTTATTATGGACATACAGCCCTCCGTCTTTATTCTTTATGGCCAGTTCCGGCTTGTTCTTTGCAAGTATTGGGTCCTTAAAGCAAACGATTCTTGCTATTGCATAGATATTGTTGTCGTGCAGCTCTTTTATCACCTTGTCTATATCATATCTTGCCTCAACTGCACCTATTTCCTTCGCCAAGGGAACGCTTGAATTATAAGCCACGGTACCGTAATCGTTCTTCACGTCTATGACGTAGCTGTTTATTTCGGTTGTATTGGCAATATCAATATAATGCTTAAGTCTTGTACCTGCTGATGTAGCAGTCAGGTATAACCCCTTGGCCTTTACCCTCTTTTTGTCACTATTCTTAAACGGTGTGCCTGTGCTTGACACAGGTTTGCTTTCATGAGCTTCCGGCTCTTTAACCGTTGATTCCTGAGGCTTGGTTGTCTCAGGTGCTTGTGTGGCAACTGGCTTTATCTGCTCACTGAATGAAAGAAGTGCTTTCGAGCTGCAGGCAGCAAAGGATGCGGCTGCCAGACTGAATATGGCTGCCAGCGCAATGCCTCTGGCAATTTTTTTCATCATTTGTTTAACCCCCGGATACCATTTGATAGTTGATTCTTCTGCAAAGACAGCTTTTCTTGAAACGAGATGCAAAAATCACTCACCAAAGTTGCAGCAATTCCGATGCCAAAATGTAAAGGACGACATTTGGAGCATCATGTGACAGGAGGTCACATTGATGCGGGCGAGGAATTGCAAGACAAGGTGCTAGTGATTCCATCAAAGTTTCCGAAAATGGGTTTTTGCAGTACAATCATACTATAAATTTATCAAAAAACGCGGCAAAGGACAATAATCCAATTTATGTATACTAAAAAGGATTTGGTAATTAATAATGCTTTCTTATGATTGCAGAAAAAGTATCACTTCGAGAAAAATAACTTAAAATTGTTGAATAAAATCTTTATGTCCTATATAATCTAACTGCATCAGGATATGAAAGCTTTTAATCCTGCTGCAGTTATTTTTTGGAGAGTGATAATTATGATACCAACCCCGCATATCAACGCAAGCGAAAAGGGGATAATCGCGGAAACCATTTTACTGCCCGGCGACCCATTGCGTGCAAAATACATAGCGGAGCACTATCTTGAATCTGCTGCCCAATTCAATGCAACAAGAAACATGCTCGGGTACACAGGAACCTACAAGGGCAAAAAAGTTTCGGTAATGGGCACAGGCATGGGAATGCCTTCCATGGGTATTTACTCATATGAGCTAATCCACTTTTATGGTGTTAAAAACCTGATACGTGTCGGTTCCTGTGGTTCTCTGCAGGAAAGTGTAAATGTGAGGGACATAGTAGTCGGTATGTCCGCATCGACAAATTCCAATTACGCAAACCAATACAATCTCCCGGGTACATATGCACCGTCAGCATCCTGGGAGCTTTTGAAAAGGGCCGTTGATGCTGCAGAGAAAAAGGGTATTGAATTGAAGGTAGGAAACATCTTATCATCTGATGTTTTCTATGATGATGACCATGAGGCGTGGAAGAGATGGGCCAAAATGGGTGTGCTTGCAGTAGAGATGGAGGCTGCAGCCCTGTACATGAATGCAGCCCGGGCAGGCGCCAATGCTTTGTGCATACTTACAGTATCGGATTCTCTGGTTACCCAAGAGGCTACAACAGCGCAAGAACGTCAGAACACCTTCACTCAGATGATGGAAATAGCACTGGAAATCGCTTAACAATAAGCAAAAATAAAACAAAAGGAGTAATAATGCAAAACGTTATATTTAAAGAAATGAACCTCTCGGAAGAGGTAAAACGCGCCATAGCCGATATGGGCTTTGAAGAAGCCACTCCCATTCAGTCCCAATCCTTTGGCCCAATTTTCAGCGGAAAGGATATAATCGGGCAGGCTCAGACAGGCACCGGAAAAACCTGTGCCTTCGGCATACCGGCAATTGAAATGCTTGAGCCGGACATAGATGGTATCCAGGTTTTAGTCCTTTGCCCCACAAGAGAGCTTGCTATCCAGTCAGCAGAAGAGCTGAAAAGCGTATCAAAGTACAAGGAGGGTGTAAGAATACTGCCTGTTTACGGCGGACAGCCCATAGACCGTCAGATCTCCGCCCTTAAAAAACGCCCTCAGATAATCATCGGAACCCCAGGACGTATCCTGGATCATATGAGGAGACGCACATTGAAGCTCTCAAGCCTTAAGATGCTCGTTCTGGATGAAGCGGATGAAATGCTTAATATGGGCTTCAGAGAGGATATAGACACTATACTTGAAAAAATCCCGGAGGAAAGACAAACTATACTCTTTTCGGCAACTATGCCCCGGGAAATACTGGAGCTTACCTCAAAATACCAGAAAGCCCCCATACATATCAAGGTAGTGCACAAAGAGCTTACGGTTCCAAATATTGAGCAATTCTACCTTGAAGTGAGGGAAACATCAAAGACGGAAATATTGGCCAGGTTGCTTGATACAAATAATATCACCCTTTCCCTTGTTTTCTGCAATACCAAAAAGCGTGTCGACGAGCTGGCCTCAAGCCTTCAGTCAAGGGGCTACCTGGCTGAAGCCCTTCATGGAGATATGCGCCAGGAGCAAAGAGACAAGGTAATGTCCCAGTTCCGGAAGGGCAGCTTTGAGGTTCTTATCGCCACGGATGTTGCTGCTCGGGGAATAGATGTCGATGACGTGGAAGCTGTTTTCAACTATGATTTGCCTAATGACGAAGAATACTATGTACACAGGATCGGTCGCACTGGCAGAGCCGGGAGAAAAGGAAAGGCTTTTTCCTTCGTTGTGGGCAGGGAGATATTGAAGCTTAAAGAAATACAGAGATATACCAAATCCCCTATCACACTTATTAAGCCTCCGACTATTGCGGATGTCGAAGAAATAAAGGTCGGAAAAATGCTGGAGGAGCTGAAAAAAACAATTTCAGAAGGCCAATTTTCCAAATACTCCGGTTACATCGAAAAGGCGCTTGAGGACATAAACTCCCAAAATTCCGAGGAGGACTTTGTCACATCTCTTGATGCTGCAGCTGCGCTTTTAAAGATGTATTCGGAAAAATGCGGAGGTCAGGTTGAATCCGTACCGGATATTGATGAAGCAAGAGAAGAATATGATACCGATATGGTCAGACTTTTTATGAACGTCGGCAGAGATGACAAGGTTCAACCCAAGCACATAGTTGAGAGCATCGCTTCTGCCTCGGGCATACCAGGAAAGCTTATAGGCGCAATTGACATATACAACAGATACACTTTCGTGGAAGTGCCCAGAGAGTATGCACATGAAGTTCTCGAAGCCATGAAGGACTATAAGCTGAAGGGCAGAAGGATAAATGTCGAGAAATCAAACAAAAAAAGAATTCTAAATAAAAATAAAAAGAAATAAATATCTTACATGGAAAAGTTATTGGGCTGATGCAATAATTTTTGCTACATATGTAAAAACACAGAATTTTTATTTTATTTCCAGCAAGGGTATGTTATAATACATATATGAACGGGACTGTTGCAGCGCCGCTTTATAAGCCTCCACTCTATAAAAACAGGGAGTGATATTAAATGCAGTGTAAAGATTGCAAGTACGTCGCAAAGAAAGAAATATTATCATTGCTGTCTCAAATGATGGGATACACCGCAGAATGTACAAAGACAGGCACCATGTTCAATTTGGAGCAGACAAGCGACCAACCGTTATGGTGTCCGCTAAGAGAGGAAGAAAAAGAAACGCCCTACAGTACGCATGGAGAATGAATATTTTTCCCCATAAAAGCAATGTGACATAGTTCACATTGCTTTTTTTGCATCCCTTAATATATAGTTGATTCTACTAAAGAACTATTTTCTGAAACTTCGATGAAATGATTAATACCTTATCTTGCGATTTCATTAAGTGATTTATTCGTCATGAGTTTTTTGCAGCAGAATCAGGGGTTTTTATGGCATTAGCGCCTGAATATCCCTAAAATGAACCGCCACAGCTTCTGGAGGAAGTTTGCCTTTGAAACATCCTCTGCAGTAAAAACATCCGCTGAAAAAAGAGTCTCCCCATTCAGCTTGCCTTCAACCTTTCCCGCAGCTGTTCCCGCAGCCATTGGGGCTTTGAGCATCTGCGGCCCATTGACAATTTCAAGCTTAACATCCTTGAGACTGTCTTTATTCACAACAGGTACAATTAATACCACATCCGTGTTTATCTTTACAGGAACTAATTGCTTGCTTGCGTTTTTTACTTCAACATTGCCTACAACTTCACCTGCTTTCTTCACCTTGACAAGCTGAAAATTCTTGAAGCCATAGGTTAAAAGCTCCTGAGAAGCTATTAAGCGCTCTTTTTCATTTGGAGTATTGAGAACCACAGATATAAGCCTCATATCATTCTGTCTGGCTGTCCCCACAAGGCAGTAGCCCGCCTCCTCGGTCCAGCCTGTTTTAAGGCCGTCCGCCCCCTGGAAAGTTCCCAGAAGAGGGTTTCGGTTGTATTGAATTATTCCGTTGAAGGTAAACTCCCTAATTGACTCAATCTCCAGTATCCGCGGAAACCTTTCTATCAGATAGCGAGCAAGGACAGCAATATCCTTTGCACTCATAGCATGTCCCTCCGCAGGAAGACCCGTGCAATTTCTGAAGTTCGTTTTTGTCAGGCCAAGCTCTTTTGCGCGTGTGTTCATTACTTGAACAAATGCATTCTCGCTGCCGTAAAGATACTCTGCGATGGCAATGCATCCATCGTTTGCCGAAACAACCGATATTCCGGTTATGATATCCCCCAGCTTGACCTTGCGCCCCACTTCGAGGAACATTTTGGAGCCGCCCATTTTCCAGGCTGCTTCAGAGACAGGAACAAGATCCTCCCATGTGACCTTGCCGCTCTCTATTGCTTCAAAGGCAACGAGTAAAGTCATAACCTTGGTTATGCTTGCTGGAGGCACAGAAATGTCTGCATTTTTTTCATACAGGACTTTTCCCGTTGAAGCCTCCATAAGGATAGCCGAACCTGCGCTTGACTCAAATTGAGCAAAAACCGGCATAATAAAACAAAACACAAGAAAAACCAGAGTGAAAACACTAGTAACGGACCTCAACATGCTTGACCTATACATTTTTACACCCCTAGATACAAGATATAAAAAATTTTTTATCCATTAGTGCAATATTAACATATCTGCCTCGCAGAGCACAAATGCAAAATTTAGGATTGGTCAAAACCTCGACTCAAGGTCACAGTCAACTGTAAAAACAATGATCTTTTCCCCTGTCTTGGTGCTTACATCCGAATGTGTGCTGATAATGTCCACATTGACTATGCTTTTTATCAGCAGGACCAGATGCTCCCTTGTGTTTTCAAACAAGGCTGTCCTTAAATCCTTAATCAGCTTTATCCCATTAGGATTATCAGCCAGCTTTTGCTCAGACTGGCTAAGAAACCCATCAATAACTATAAATATGTGGTTCTGAATTATCTTGGTCCTTATATCCTTAGGTCCGCGGCCCATATAATCCTTTTCAAATTTGCTTACGGCATCGCTTATTTGGGCCTCAACCTGTCCTTTAGTTCTTTTCATGCTGTTTATATCTCCAATATCAAATTTAATGTTCCATGGCACATTCGCAGTTGCTCGCATTTTGAGCATCAAATGACAGGATGTCATCCTTTACAATTGAGTATTGCTTCAAGTCCCAGAACCTGCCCTTTGCAAACATTCTTTGTCTCAAAAAGCCCTCATAAACCATTCCGGCTTTCTGCATCACCCTCCCGGAGCCTTCATTCTCGGGAACATGTACTGCTTCCACCCTGTTCAGCTTCATATCTTCAAAAGCAAATTTGATAACTCTCTTTACAGCCTCCGTCATGATTCCCTTGCCCCAATATTCCTTTGACAAGGCATAGCCAATGGTGCCGCTGAAATTCCTGGCATCATATTCAACAAAACCTATTGTTCCGATTATTTTGCCAGTTTCCTTAAGCTCTATCCCCCATTCTCCCGCCTCATCCTTTTCATATCGTTCTAGCGTCCAGCTTATAAAGCTTTCCGCATCCGCTACAGATGTATGAGGATCCCATGTAACGAATCTTGCCACGTCCGGGTGCCTGGCATATTCAAAAATATCCTGCGCATCTGAAATTTCAAGCTTTCTTAAAATTATCCTTCCAGCCTCCAGCCTTGGATTCCCGCAGTATTTAATTGTTCCCTCACCCAATCAAAACACCCCTTGCTTTTCTGCCTAACCTCTTGATACAGGCAGTGCTGTCTTAATATGCTGCAGGTTCAGAGCTGCCATGAAAATTGCTATGTCAATCCAGAACATCGTAAGAATTCTTGGATAGAACCAGACATATTCAAAAAGTCCAATGACAAATATACCTGCAATAGATGAAATACACGCAATTATTACATTATTCAGGTATGCATCCCTGCCCACCGCAATACACCAGGCCCCTTTTTTTATAAGCCTCACTATAAGCCATACAAGAGAAGCAATTCCTACAATGCCCAATTCAAGCCAAACCTGTAATGGCAGAAGATGAGAATGAGCCGGACGCTTTTCTGCCGAATACCTGTTAAAAAGCTTCATGAAGGGTTCAGGCCCAAGCCCTGCGCCTGTGGGCCAGTAGTCCCCTAGCATTCGCAGCGCTCCTTCCCATATGCTTAGCCTGTAAAGACTTGAGCTGTCTTTACCTATAGTAGCCAGTCTTGATGTTATGGAAACCGGCAAAAGAGGTATGGCTAGTATACCGAGGAGTAAAACAAGGGGTATAAGCTTTCTGTTTTTAAAAAATATGAATACAAGGACAGCCACAGCGAAGCCAATCCAGCTGCTTCTTGATGATGTAAGCACAAGATTTATTACCGCCAGTACAGCAGCTCCAGCAACAGCAAGTTTCAAATATAGGTTCCTTGCATTTAAGAAAGCTGCCACAAAAAAGGGGATTGTCAATATAAGATACTCAGCATAATTATTGGGATTGCCCATGGTTGAGAAAACCCTTCCTACAGCGCCAAAGGTCAAGTCAACCAGTACGGGATCCACCTCCACTCCCTTGATGTACTGCCAGAACCCAATAAAGCAGGCTACCAGTATTGATAGCATTATTGAATGAATTATGGCTCCTATATCTTCTCTGCACTTGATAACATTAACCATAACCAGAACAAGCAAAAAAGACATCCCGTTAAAGACAAGGGTTTTGATGCTGCTGGAGGGTGTAATGGAGGTTAATGCCGCTAAAATAATTGAAAACACAAATAGGATAAGAGCAAAATCCAACTTTTTAATATCAGGTCTGTATCTGACATCAAAGGACGCCTTTGCCAGATATATAAGCGCTATCAGTGTTATAAGGGCTGCACCATATTGGTTATGCCAGTTGTGGTACGGTACCACTGTATGTACAAAAATGAAAAAGCATAATATGATGACAATGTTTTCCCATATAAATTTCATCAGCTTTCCAAAAAAACTGAACTGCAAAAGCCTGGCGGCAATACAGCTCTTAAAAGGTATTTCCGCAGCTGCTGCGCCCTTTCTCAGGAGCCCCAGCAGCCAGTCAATCCCCCCCTGGACAGTCATGAAAACAATGCTTTGCTCGAAGTACCGTGACGTAGACTCGTAGGACTTAATAAAATTCCATATCCTGCTTCCTGCGAAGTGCTCCTTCAGTCTGACGGAAAACCTTTCCATGACTTTATGACCCATGCTTTCCCTGTATGCTTCGAGCAGCCAATATACTATTTTATTGATATAACTTATTATATAACTATTGTTCATGGCGGGTTTTCCCCTATTCTACTTTCTTTAAATCTGCAACCCTGCTATTATATCGGAATTCGCTCTTGCCGGCCTTTACCCTGTCAAGTATCTGTCCTACGGAATATTCTACATTGTTGATTATAACTCCGTTGGAGCTGTATCTTCCGTAACCCTCCGCAGTAACATAAACGGATTTTATCCTATCTTTTGAGGACAGATTGAACTTTCCATCGGATGTAGCTGCATAACCAACTGAATCCTCAACCTTTACCTCTTTTATTGTTCCAAGTGTAATCCCCTGAGTGGGATCTCTCAAGAGGCTTCCGACGGCAATATTTTCCTCAGTAACTGAAAAGTCTGGTGTTTCGGGACAAAAAACCGTAATCAGTATTTTGTCCGGCTTAGCCAGAGGGCCTGTAGCGCCCGATTTTGAAAACTTGTAAGCCGTACCTGCAATAGCACCCAGAATAACAACCACTATCAGAATATCAATAACGCTTACCTTGCCAAATAGCCTTCCCTTATTGTCAATAATCATCTCTATACAGTCCTTTCTTTATTTGCTTTCTTCTTTTTTATCTGCCTTTATTTAAACTTTCAACATATAAATTATATGTATTCATTACCATATTATCAAGATTGAATTTTTCCCCTATAGTTTTATAAGCATTCATTTTCAATGTCTTCTGCAGCCCCTCGTCTTCCATCACCTTAATGATTGCTTCCGCCAGACCCCTTTCATCACCGTATTTTACAAGGATTCCGCAGTTTGTCTCAGGATTTATTATGTCCTCATTCCCCCCCATATCCGTAGCTATAACGGGGAGACCCGCTGCAAGCATTTCAATGATTGCAAAGCTCAGCGCCTCATGCTCGGAAGAATTTATATAAAGGTCGCTTCCCGCAATTAGGTTCTTTACGTCCTTCCTGAAGCCTGTAAAAATTATGTCATTCTCAAGGCCAAGGCTTGCCGCTTGCTGCTTGCATTCCTCAAGAAGCGGTCCGTCATTAGAAAGCACGCATTTGAATTTCCTTGCAGTCATCTTTTTCAGTTCTGCCAGAGAGTTTATCAGGAATCTGTGCCCCTTGTCATGAGCAAATCTGGATGCGCAGAATATGACAAAAGCATCCCTTTCAATTCCAAATTCACTCCTCATGGTGGATTCTACAGGACTTCCCCAGAATTCAGGATCAACCCCGTTAAAGATAACGCTGATCTTCTTTGCGTTTACACCATTGGATATCATCATTTCCTTTCCCTTATTGCAAACAGCAATAATATTTGATTCCAACGGAGTAAGAATTCTGTTGAAAAGCCTTAACACAGGCCCATTTTTCATAATGAAGTGATTAGTGTACATAACCTTTACACGGGGATTGAAAATGCGGGATATAAGCGCTATATAGTTCTCCCTTAAAAACTGTGTATGAATCAGGTCTATACCCAGGCTTCTGCATAACCTGCTCAGCTTCCAGGCCGCTGCAATATCCAGAGGATTTCTCATTGTTATCCTGTGGGTCTCAACCCCCAAATCCTGAAGCCTTTCGACAAGAAGCCCCTCTTCATTGTACGCAAAATATGCTTTTATTTTTTTATTGTCAAGCTTCTCAATTATGGAGTGTACATATCTTTCAGTTCCCGCTTTACCGGCATGATTGAGTAAATACAATACCTTTATCAACAAACCATCCCTTCCCTTTTAAATTATCCTCTTTCAATTATAAGCTATCTATTGCTTTCTGCATTCCTGTACTTGATAACCCTGGCAGGATTTCCTGCAACCACGGCATACTCAGGCACATCCCTTGTGACAACGGCGCCTGCCCCCACTATCGCTCCCTTGTGAATAGTAACACCGGGAAGTATTATAACTCTGGCGGCTATCCATACGTCATCTTCAATGATAACCGGCTTCTTTGGGGCCGTCTGAAGCCTCATGGGTATATCAAGCCTGCTGGTCTCATGGTTCTGGGTAAATATCATGACATCAGGCCCCATCATTACATCCCTGCCTATCCTTAAAGGCCCCGTAACCCTGCAGTTCAGCCCCAGTCCGGAGTTATCCCCCACCTCAATATCAAAACCTGATGCAAAAAAAGCCCCATGCTCAATATCTATATTCCTTCCCGCCTTTTTGAAAATTACACTGCATAGCGCACCCCTTATATTTTTTGAACCCAAGCTGTAGGGTGCATGTGATGCGGGCAGGTGTCTGGCAAAAAAGTAATATATCAGCAAGCAAATATATTTCATTATTTTCATGTAATTGAATATCCTCCTTTTTCTCTAACATGCTATATTAATTGCAATAAATATATTAAATGGAATTGAAATGCCTTTGAACAATCACTTTTTTTCCAAATTGCTGCAACATCGTCGAGTGATTTATGCATCTTGTTCCAAGAAAAGCTGTTTTTGCGGCAGAATCAAACCTTATTCATTTAAATTTCAATTTTTGCCTTATGGCCTCCGTTTCTTCAACCCCTAACAGCATTGTGGCAATAAAATAAACCGCCGCGCCTGCCGCAGCTGGAATAAAAAGCTTTATGCCCTTGTCAATTGCAAGTCCTCCAAAAGTATACCCTCTAAGAATACTGGATATTGCAATAACAACCGTTGCCATCGCTCCGCTTGCGGCCAGAATTTTCAACGCAGAGCCTCCTAGCTTGTCCATGCCAAAGGCGCCGATTTTCCTTTTCATCATATACAAAAGCACAAAGGTTCCAGTAATGGAGGAAATCGAGTATGCCAGAGGAATTCCCCACGGTCCTATTAACATAATAAGCGTAAGGCTGAATGCGATATTTACCCCTACCACAATAACGCTGTTTATCGCAGGCATCCTGGTATCCTTAAGAGAATAGAACGCCCTGTCAACCACCTCTTTTATTGCCACGCTGATTATCCCTATGGCATAAAGCGCCATAAAACCGCTGGCAACATCGACATTTTCCGGAGTCATCCTTCCCCAGCCCACAAGAAAGTCCATCATTTCATGCCTTATGACTATAAAGCCCACCGCTGCCGGAATGATAAGGTATATTACAGTACCCAGCACCCTTCTTAGGCTGTCCTTGAACTCATCTGTTTCTCCCTTTGCCGCCAGCATTGTAAGCTTGGGAAATACTACGGCTGTAATAGAGTATACAAAAGCCAGCACCGAATATAATATGATATTCTGCACAAAAGTCATAAGTGCAACCGTATCCTTGAAGTTTGCACTAATAGTGATATTGACAAGCATATTCACCTGATATGCACAAGTTCCTATAAGAACCGGTGGAATAAGCCTTAAAGCTCTTTTAATATCTTCGTTTTTAAAATCAAGAGACGGGCGGAACCTGTATTCGGTCCCAAGAACCGGCGGCACAAGTATCAACCCTTGAAGAGCAAGCCCTACAAAGGTGGCTGCAAGCAGTCCCGGCACACCAAAGCTGTTTCCCATAAGCACAACATATAGAATAACCGCAAGGCTGCTGGGAACACTCACAAAAGCCGGCATGTTAAATCGTCCCAGGGATTGAAGAACCCCCTGAAGCACATAATTCAAAGCATAGAAAATCATTACGGGAAACATTGTCCGAAGAGCCAGAACAGCAAACTCATACCCCTCTGCTCTAAATCTTGTAAACAGAGGAAATATCGGCGCTGCAAGTATCCCCGCTATAGATAGCAAGGCTGCAAAAGCAACCGAGATGCAGAGCACGTTATCGGCAAACTTAAAAGCCCGGTTCTTTTCACCTGTACCTATATATCCTGCAAATATTGGTATTACAACAGTAGCAAGGGCTGTGCCAAAGCTATTGAAAATAATATTGGGAAACTGAATGGCATAGTAATATATATCCATTTCAGTGCTTACACCAAAAAAGGTCATGGATACTACACTACTGACAAAAGCCAGCAGCCTTGAAAATACCATTATCAGCATTACCAGTCCTACGGCTTTTGCTGCTCCTTTCATTTTTGCTGTCTTCTCCTTTACCATTTTGGGTCATGCCCCTGCCATATTATATCACTAATATTGCTCCAGTTCCACACCATTAAGTTTGATTCTGGTGCAAAAACAGCTTTTCTTGGAACAAGATGGATAAATCACTCGACGTTGTTAGTGATTTCATCGAAGTTTCAGAAAATGGGTTGTTGCAGTGGAATCAACTTTCAATCGTTTGTTTACACACACCGCTTCTTCTGTTAAAATTGTATCGAAACAATAAATAAGTGTGCGGGTGGTCTTGCCATGCTGGAGCTGTTTAAGTCAATTTCTTTGAATAAGGATTCATGTACGCCATTATATATTCAACTGTGTGACGCTCTGAAGAAGATGATATCCGAAGGTCTTCTTCCTACAGATTCACGTCTTCCGTCAATACGCCGTATGGCGGAACAGCTTGATATAAACCAGGTTACAGCGGTATCCGCATACAAGCAGCTCGAAAAGGAAGGCTATGCTTACTCCAGACCGGGCAGCGGGACATATGTGACAAACAGCTTAAAGACTGCAGAGCCTGCTGCAAACGTTGCAATTCTGGACGAGTATTACCAGAGTGAAGAGCTGTCCGTAATAAGCAACGATCAGATAAGAATACATGAGAATACAATCAACTTTGCCAGTGCCACACCTGCATCCGATCTTTTTCCGGTAGAGAACTTCAAGGTAGTTCTTAATGAAGTGCTTGAACGTGATAAAGGGAATGCTTTTAACTATCAGGACAGTCATGGGTATTATCCCCTTATGGAATCTATCTCCAATGTGCTGCTCAAGGATATAATCGCCTGCGAAGCCGCTGATGTGCAAATAATATCCGGAGCCCAGCAGGGAATAGATGTAATCTCCAAAGCCTTCTTAAGCCATGGCGACTATGTCCTTACAGAAAGCCCTACATATACGGGAGCTATCGCCGTATTCAAATCCAGAGGCGCTCAGCTTGCAGATATTCAAATCGGGGAAGACGGTCCTGATCTGGCAGTCCTTGAGTACAAGCTGAAAACCTGTAAGCCCAAGCTAATATATACAATACCTTCCTTTCAGAACCCTACAGGCTATTCCTACTCAAACAGGAAGAGAGCGGAGCTCCTTAAGCTGGCAGAAAAATACAATGCTATTATAATTGAGGACGACTACGTAAGCGATTTTGACTTTGACAAAAAAGGCTATCTTCCGCTCAAATCTCTTGATACCGGCGGAAGAGTCATATATATCAAAAGCTTCTCAAAAATATTCATGCCCGGCTTAAGGCTTGGCTTTATGGTCATATCCTCTGAGCTTAAGCACAAGACACTGGAAGCCAAGCATACCACTGACATATCAACCTCAGGCCTTATACAGAGGGCTTTTGACCTTTACATCAGGAAAGGCTTCTGGAACACCCATCTTGAATTCATGTACAGCATTTACAAGGAACGCTACCTTGAGCTTACAAATTCCCTTGATAAGCATCTGCCAAATTGCGTAAAATATACAAAGCCGGGCGGAGGCCTTAATATCTGGATTGAAATGCCCTATGGCTTTCCAGTGAACAGCCTTTTGAAGAAAGCCGCTGCAAATGATATTGTTTTCGCTCCCGGCCGCGTATTTTACAGCGGAAACAGTCCCCAGAGCATCAACAATATACGCCTGAGCTTTGCTGCCGTCTTCAGGGAACAAATTGAGCCCGGCATTTCAAAGCTTTGTGAGATTATCAAAAGCCTTAACTCCATACGGGATAGCTATGTGAATATCAGAATCCTTTAGTCAGGAAATATTCCGGCTAATACTTCTGCTTTCTGTTCCCCGCCTCAGCCACCACAAAGCCTGCCACCGCAACAATTGCAATAATCACAACAACCTCGACCCATATCTCAATCCACATGACCCACACCTCGATTTACATTTTATTACACATTCGCCAGATATGGGTTCGTTCCTTTATTGCCCGAAAAAACTTAAGGGATGCTTCTTGTTTTTCAGAAGCATCCCTTAAGTTATCTATTGAATCTCTATCCTGTGCTCTTTTCTCTTGGCGCCTTCCTGCTTTGGCAGGATGACTGAAAGGACGCCGTTCTCATACCTTGCAGTCACAGCCTCGTTCTTGACATTCTCAACATAGAAGCTTCTGCTGTATGAACCGAACCTTCTTTCTTTCCTGATATAGTTTTCCCTTTCATCGCTGATTTCTTCATTGCGCTCAACTGCTACTGTGAGGACATCGTCCCTTAATTCAAGCTTTACTTCCTCCTTTTTTGCCCCGGGTATCTCAACTTCTACGATGTACTCCTTCTCTGTCTCGCGTATATCGGCACGCATTGAAGCTTCAGAAGGAAAAAAGCCGGGAAAAAATGAGTCATTGAAAAATTCATCAAATACGCTTCTCAAATCAAAAATATCGTTCTTCCTCACCAAGCCGTTCTGTTTTCTGCTATTGAACGGAGTCAATCCAAACATATACAACACCTCCATTAGTCTTTGACTTTCTTTGACCTTGTAATATATTTATACCACATTATATGAAGTTTAATCAAAATTTGATTTTGGCCATCTCTGACTTATA